>DASPXY010000829.1:0-2774 GCA_035637055.1 Gemmataceae bacterium
CATCGGCATGATGCGGGCATTTGGCGTCGAGGTCGACGAGATCAGCAAGTCGGGCTCCGGGTCATTCGTGATCCGACAATCCGAACGTTACCGGCAGATCCACTGCTACCATATCGAACCGGACGCCTCCGCCGCGAGCTACTTCTTCGGCGCGGCGGCGATCACCGGCGGGCGCGTTACCGTCCTCGATCTCCCCGAAAAGAGCCTGCAAGGCGATGTTCGCTTCGTCGATGTCCTGGCCGAGATGGGCTGTCGCGTCGAGCGCTGCTCGTCGGGGATCACCGTCCACGGCCGGCCGCTGCGCGGCGTCGATGTCGATATGAACGACATCAGTGACACCGTCATGACACTCGCCGCTGTTGCCTGCTTCGCTGAAGGGCCGACCACGATCCGCAATGTCGCCCATATTCGCCACAAGGAGACCGACCGGCTCGCCGCTCTCGCGACCGAGCTGCGCCGCCTCGGCGCCGAGGTGGCCGAGTTCGCCGACGGCCTGACGATCACGCCGCGGCCGCTGCACGGAGCCGCGGTCGAGACCTACAACGACCACCGCATGGCGATGAGCCTGGCGCTGATCGGGCTGCGTGTGCCGGGCGTCGTCATCAAGAACCCCGCCTGCGTCGCCAAGACCTACCCGCGCTTCTTTGAAGACCTGGAGAAACTGCGATGTTGAGCGCGCACGGACAACACGCGGCGAGCGGGGGGCGTAAGCCCGCTGATGCTACGAGCCATCAGCGGGCTTACGCCCCCCGCTCGCCGGGCCAGGTGTTGCTGGTCGCTTTCGGTCTGTGTCTCGCACTGCCTGGCGGCGCCCGCGCGGCCCTCGATCCGGAGCTAAAGACTCCCTATCAACTCCAGGTTGTCCTTCATGTCGCCGAACATCGCCTGCTGACGCCGATCTTCCAGGAGCAGCTTGCTCGTGAGTTGGGCGAGCACCTGCAACAGACTTACGGTGCTCTCGCCCGTGTCGAGGTCGTCCGCGGTCACAAGCGCCTCAACGACATCCGTAGCCGCGGCCTGCAGGCGCTCGACAACTGGGAAGAGCTATCGAATCTGAAGACCCATTTTGTCCTGATGGATTACCTCGACGGTCAGTATCGCATCCGGGCACGGCAGCACGATGGCCTGACTGGCCTGGCGAGCCCTGTGATACGGACCGCCGCCACCGGCGAACGCCGGCTGGTGGCACGCATCGCCGCGGAGCAAATCGACCGCGACTTTGGCCTGACGGGGACCGTCGTCGGTGTCCGGGGGAGGGATGTCGAAGTGGCGATCAAGGGCGGCGGGCTCGGCGTGCCGCTCGGCCGCTGGATCAAGCACGGCGAGGTGTTCGCCATCGCACGCCTGACCGAAGAGGCCGGCCAGGTACGCCGAACCCACCTCAAGTGGGCCTTGCTTCAGGTTACCGAGGAACCGCGGGACGGCGTCTGCCGGTGTAAGCTGTACTATCGCCTCGAAGGGGACGACCTCGGCCAGAGAGCGGGCGTCCTTGGACACCGTTGCCTCAAACTCACCACGATCCGCGGCCCGGTGCGCTTGCGCCTGACCGACAAGAGCGGCTCCTTCCTGAACAGCCTGCGCGTTGGCGTCGGCAAAACGCCCGACGACCGCCAATCCTGGGAGCGAACCACCGGCCCGGACGGCCTGATCGTCACGCCGGACAGTTACGCCGGCGTCGGCTTCGTCAGCGTTTCCAGCGGCGGCGTCCTGCGCGCCCGGTTCCCGGTCGAGATCGTGGACGATCAGGTCAAAGGCTGCGACGATATCGACGTGCGCGCTGATGCCGTGTCCGCGGGCCATCTCTACCTGCGCCGGGATCGCTGGGTGCGACGGGCTGCGGAGGATTGGCACCTGTTCGTCAGCCGCTTCGCCGACCTCAACGCCGCCCTCGCCCGCTCCCCGGAGGCGGGCCTGGAACTCGCCCGGCAGGTTCGCCAGGGACTCAACGACGAAATCGATAGCCTGAGCGGCGAGCAGAACCAACTCTACGAGGCAGGCAAATCGGCGCCTGGCGTGGATCTGAGCGCTGGCGAGCAGTGGCTGCAGCGGCTGCGCGAGCAGCGCGAGGAACTCGACCGACGCATCGCGGCTCTTGAAGAAGTTATTCGCGAGGCCAATAGTCCGGAAACGAAGGCCCTGCAAACCAAGCTGGAGCGTGCCCGTTTGCGTGAAGCCGAAGCCGACTTCGAGGGAGCGATCGCGCTTTACGAGGAGGTGCTGCGCCAGCGGCCGGACCAGCCGCAAATCAAGGCTTACCTGGAGAAGCTGAAAGCGGCCTGGCAGACAAAGGATGCCGCTCACGCCCGGGCGCGCGAGTTCATCTACAATACCTGGCCGCGCCTCGAACCCGCCGCGCTCAAGGCCGAAATGGAGAATGCCGTCAAGGCATTCGCGGTCTGCAAGGAGCACGAGGACCGCCTCACGCTCCGGAAACTGCGGCAGGGCAACACCCTGCACGCGGTCCACCTCAACAAGCGCTTCACCATCTTGCGGGGGGCAGCCGACTCGGAGGATTCGCGGGCCGAAACCAAAACCCTGATCGCCGTGGCGGGCCAGCTGCGCCGCCTGGAGGCCGACGTGACCGCCTTCCTCACCGCCGGCAAGGCGACAAAGTGACACGTGCCACAACAGTCGTCACCTTGTCACCTGCTTCCCGGAGCGCACCAGGGCGAGGATCAACAACACCAGGCCCACGATCCCCTCACAGCCGTAGATCCCGAGAGTAATCAACCGCCACTCGCTGCCAAGGTTGGCGACGATCAACCACAGGGCAA
>DASPXY010000830.1:0-3013 GCA_035637055.1 Gemmataceae bacterium
GTTCAGGTCCAGTACGATCAGTTCGCCGCGCAGCGTGGTCGCGACGAGGTGGTTTTTTGTCAGTGCGGGGGAACTGGCCAGCGGCGTGGCCTCTGTCTCATCGCGCCAGCTGGCCACCGTTTTCCGGGCGGCACAGTCGAACAGGACGATGCCGGTTTTCCCATACGAGGAATCGCGGACTGCAACCACGGAGCCGCGGACCGCGGGCGTGTTCCAGGGGTTGGCGGTCAACCGGGGGCCCTTGTCCCGGGCGACCTGGCCGTCGCGCAAGGAGAGTCGGGTCAGCGCCAGGTAGCCGTCGGCGCCCATGCCGGCGTTGTAGACCCACTCGCCGGAGATGGACGAAGCCATCGGGGACGAGCCGTCCCGGCCGGTGGGGGCGCGGTTGCACCAGACGAGTTCGGCGTGCTTGCCGGCGTCCTCCACACAGACGATGTCCCAGCCGAAACTGGTGACCACGCGGTTGCCCGCAACGGCAACGTCGCCTCCGCCGTAGTGCGGCCGGTCGTAGCTGCCGGGGTGGCCGCGCTCGCGTTCCTTGCTTTTCGTCACCTCCGGCGGTTCCTTGTACCGGGCGTAGTGATCCCAGGTCCACCGCTCATCACCGTGCAGATCCAGGCAGCGCAGGGTCGCGTCGAGGGCCTGGAAGTAGATCGAGTCCTTGGCGAAGGTCGGGGAACTTACGATCGGCGCGCCGACTTCCAACGTCCTGAGGACTTTGCCGTCCCTGGCGTCGAGGATGTGGAACGTGCCGGCGGTCGTTCCGTAATAGACGCGGCCCCGGACCAGGCACGGGGAGGAGGTGTTCGACCCCAGCGCGTTCTTGCCGTCTGGGGAGGTCTTCCAGACGACGCGGCCGCCGCGCGGGTCGATGCAGTAGGCCGTGCCCATCTGATCGACGACGTAGGCCCGTCCGGCGACCACGGCCGGTGCAGTCAGGATCGCGTCGTCGAGTTTGACCTGGGCCACGAGGCCGAGCGGCAGCCGCAGCACTTCGTCGGCCGCATCCCCGGTGTGCGCGCTCGTGCGCAGGAACTGGGGCCAGTCGGCAGCCGAACCAGTCGGCGGCAGCGCCACGGTCAGGGCAAGGGCCACGGCGGCCGCGCCGCGTAGGCCACAAGAAAGCCTCATGGCATCTCCTTTCGGTGGCGTACCCGTCGCGCCGCCCGCACTCCCAACCAAGGAATGGCAGGCCCGCGTGGTGCTCCGCGGCGAACCGGGCCGTCCACGCGCTCGGAGTCGTCGATCTTGCCGTCGTCCAGACGAGCAGGCCGCCGCGCGCCGCCTTGCCCTCAAGCGCGCCGGCGGGTACCTTGCGGACGCGCATTCTTTTCCCTTCCGGGTGTTACTTGAACCGCCTGAGCATCTGCTCGGCCACGAAGCGATGGCCGGCGTCGTTGAAGTGGTTGCCGTCGTACGTGAGGATACCGCTGGCCTTGTTCTCGGGGTTGTGCCTCTTCCAGTGTTCGACGAACGCCTTGCGCAGGTCGTTGAGGGGAACCTTCAGCGCCCGCGCCACCTGACGCGCCGTCTCCGCGAATGCCTCCAGTTTCGCGTCATCCTTGTTGGTGCCGTCGTGCTTCTCACCGACGCTGGTGAGAGTACACTGAATGACCTGGATGTTGGCCTTCTGCAGCTTGCCGATCAACTCCTCCAGGCCCGTCTTGAACGTCTCCCGCGGGATGCGGCGGGCGTCGTTGCAGCCGATCTGAATGACAACGATCGTCGGCTTTTTGACAATCACGTCCTTGGCGACGCGCTGGAGCAGATCGGGGACGGTGTGCCCGCCGGTGGCCACCCAGTCCACCTCAATGTGCTTGTCCTTGTGGGTCTGCTGGAGCTGCTCCCGGACGATCCGCACGTACCCCTTGGTGACGTGCTTCTTCGGCTCCTCCTTGCCCGCCAGCGCGGTGAGCGAATCGCCGAAGAAGAGGATGCGGTCGCCTTTTTTCAGCTCTACTTTCCGATCGGCGGGATCCTCGCCGGCCGTACCAGGAGACGCGGCCAGCAGCCCCACCGAGAGCGACGCCGAAAGCATCAGCCAGCGCAACGAAACCAACATGGTGCAGGTTCTCCAGGAATCGGCCAGTTTCAGGTCGTGAGGTTCGACGACATGATACGGTATCCCTTCGCGCCAGGACCGCGTGATAGCTGGCCAGGCCCTCGGACGGACCCATCGGTTACTGTCTTGAGGTTCGCTTGCCGGCGGAGAACGTCCGCTCGACGCGGCTGATATTCCCCTGCCGGTCCTTCACGGTGACCGTCAGCGCAGGCGTGGAAGTGGGAGGGCGAGGCTCCTTGAGAGCCGCCTGGAGGGCGAGGGCCCTGCCGAGCCGCATGATAGCCCGGCTCGGCAGGAGCCTCGCCCTCCCAAACCGGACACCCGCAGGCGGATTGTGTATCAGAAAGACAAAGGCCAACGTGTCAAGCATTTGTGACACCTTGGCCAGCAAACAAGCGGAGAGGGCGGGATTCGAACCCGCGGTGGGGTTTGACCCCCACGCCGCTTTAGCAAAGCGGTGCTATCGGCCACTCAGCCACCTCTCCAAGTGCATTTCTCCAAAGACTTTGCGTCGATTCCTCTCGACCTCTCTACCGTCCTTGACCCCTCTTATGACACCTGTTACCGTTGGCGAAGTGGCCGGAGCGTCGTTATCGCCCCGGCCAAGAACACAGTGACACCGGTTTCGAGGAGCAAGTCACCATGTCCGAATCCAATTCTACCGCGCCCCCCGTCCCTGGCAAGCCCGAGAAGCCCGACGCCGATTTCCCCCTCTTCCCCCACGCAACGAAGCGGCGATGATCCTCTTGCGAGTCAACTGCGGCTACGGCAACGATGGGCGCTAGACCCGACCCGTCCCTTCCGCCCCGCGGGTGACCTCCGACTGGGAGTTGAGCAGGTTTGCAGCAGGGGTAGCGGCTGCAGCGGCCGAACGAGGGGTTGGAGCCGCGCCGCGCCGGGCTGCGACAGCGCGGGGCCCAAGTGCCGGAAGGCCACGCGCGCCGCTCAACT
>DASPXY010000831.1:0-2040 GCA_035637055.1 Gemmataceae bacterium
TATATCCGGCCGAAGAGCGCCACGCGGTTGTCGTACACTCCGCACGATGTACTGCTCACCCACGACAGCCCGCGCGATGCCGTGCGGCCGGATTCGGGCAGCGAGGAGATCAGTCGTGTGATTCGGACGGCGCAGCCTGCGTTCGCCTTTTTCGGACATTACGGTGGGATGACGTGGCCTGTGGCGGGGGACTTCGGCGCGACGCAAGTATTCCACCTGGGCGATCTGAGGCTGCAGCGCGACGGCGGCTGCGCCGAGGAGGGCAGCGTCGGGGCGCTGACGTGGGAGGGCGGCAAGGGAAAGTTCACGTTCCTCGACGCGCGCTGGCTGCGCGGCTTCACGCGCCACAACTGGCAGACGCGCTAATACCGCGTCAAGGGTGTTCGGGTTCGTAGTTCCGCCTTGAGGCGGTTTCGGACCTCACCGCCTCAAGGCGGAACTACGAACCCGAGGTGCTCGGCACGGTCTGCTCCTCTCCGAAAAAAGCGACCACCACCGTCACATTATCGCGTCCGCCTTGCTCGTTGGCCCGCTCGATCAGGCGATTGCAAGCCGTCCCAGGATCGGCCGCTTCCACAAGCAGATCGCGAATCTCTCCTTCGGGGACCATCTCGGTCAGCCCATCGGAGCACAGGAGCAACCGCTCACCGTCCGCGAGCGGGAGGCGGTGCAGTTCCACCTGCACCTCGTCCACCGATCCGCCGACCACGTTCGTCATGACGTGCCGGCCATGATGCCCCGCCGCCTCCTCGGGCCGGACCGCGCCTTGCCGTACCAACTCCGCCAGCAAGGTGTGGTCGTCGGTGAGCCGGCACAGCACCTGCTTGCGCAGGAGGTAGCAGCGGCTATCCCCAACATGGGCGACAAACAGTTCCCGGCCGAGAACGTAAGCCAGCGTCAGCGTGGTGGCCATGCCGCGCAGCGCCGGCCTGCACTCGCTCTCCTCACAGAGCCGCGCGTTGGCCTGCTCGATCGCTCGCTTGAATTCGCCCAGCAATTGCTCGCCTTCACTGCCGCGCACGTTCGTGCAGCCGGTGAGGGAATTCAGAGCGAAGGACTCGATGGTATCGACCGCCAGGGCGCTCGCCTGACCGCCGCCGTTGTTGCCTCCCAGGCCATCGGCGACCACGAACAGATGCCCCTGCGGCGCGCTGTGGTGCTGACTCTGGTGCGCCAGGCTGCTCTGGATCCAGAGCGTCCGCGTCAGCACCGCCGTCAGGAACTGGTCCTCATTGACGCCCCGAGTCCGACCCACATCGGTTCGGCCGTGGAACCGAATCGGCAGCGAACGCTCAGGTGCGGGAAGTGCGGCCACGGCGCGGCCCTCCGCCAACAGGGAGCGATTCGCGACAGACTCCACCTGCAAGCGCGCTGGCCCCGGGCGCTGACGGGCTCGTGTGCGTTGGAATAGGCCGTCCATGCAGCAATCCCTCCACGACGTCAACCGACTTCTCGAAAACCGACCCTATCAGCTTCAACGGAATTGCGGGCTCGCGCCGGGCGCGAAATTGTCGATGAATTTTGCGCGCGATCGCGTGGGCGGGCGCGACATAATGGGAGAAAGTTGCTGTGTCGAAAACCCCTCCCCCCGACCCCCTCCCCTGCAAGGAGAGGGGGAGCAAGACACAATGCTCTTCTCTTCTCCCCCTCTCCGTTGCGGGGAGGGGGTCGGGGGGAGGGGTTTTCGACACAGTAGGAGAATGACGGATTGGTGGGATCGGCGACACGCAACCTTCACTGCGCAGAAGAACAGGAACGTCCCATGCCCAGTTACCTGATCTGCCCTGCGGGGCACCAGTGGGAAGCTCCCCACGCGGAGAAGGGGCCAAATACGCCGCTTCCTCTGCTGTGTCCCGTCTGTGGCAGCCCTCCCCGGGCGAGCGTCGTCGATCCCTCGGCACCCACCGCCGAAGAGAGCGGGCGAACCGTCCCACCAGGAGCAGCCCAGGGAGCGGAAACCCTGCCGCACACGCTCTCGGCAGCCAGTCCAACTCCCACCTTCACGGACATCCCCGGCTCGCCGACCGTGCCGGGCTACGA
>DASPXY010000832.1:0-8545 GCA_035637055.1 Gemmataceae bacterium
AAGGGGAGGATGATACGCAGAGACAGCATGCGAAGAACTCCTTTACGGGAAGGGGCGTGGAGTGCTGTGTCGAAAACCCCTCCCCCCAACCCCTCCCCTAAAAGGAGCGGGGGAGCCAGAGCAACACTCCTTCTCTTCTCCCCCTCTCCGTTGCGGGGAGGGGGTTGGGGGGAGGGGTTTTCCACAGAGCAGGCGTGGAGTCATTCTCGCATGCGCAGGCCGCGGCAGCAACGGGGTTGCTGTGGGAGCCCGACGCGCCAGCGAGGGCGTAGCAGACTCCCTCGCTGGCGCGTCGGGCTCCCAACAATCAGATCAGCAGGGCCCCGTGGCAGGTGAGCGCCCCACAGTTACCTCCGCTCTCCGCCTTGACCGTGAGGCGGTAGACCTTGTCGGGCGATGGCCCCAGCGGGAGCGCTACCTGCGGATGCCACGTCGGCAGCCGCCCCGCAGCGATCCTCGCCAAATCGATCGCGGAGTGAGTGCGACTCGTTGTCTCTTCAACAAGGAGCGTCCCGGAAGACCTGGTGATGTCCAACAGCAGCACCACCTCCCGGCCGACCTTCGCCGGGTTCTCGATCGTCAGGGCCTCCCGCCCGCCGCCGGCCTGGATGGTTACCTCATCGACTTCCCAAAACCGCCGGCGTTCCTGAACCGGCCCGGAGGTGAGTTGCCGCGGCGGCAGGTACGCAATGTCCTTGCTCGCCTGCGTGCCGTCTCCACGCAACAGGATCCCCTCGATCCAGTAACGAGTGAACATCCTGGGGAGAGCGACGGCGTTGTCCCGGCAAAACGTCAGCAGATCCCACTCCTCGCGCAGGAAGGGATACAAATTCAGCAACTCGACCGAATACCCGTCATTGCGGATCGTCAAATCCGTAAAAACGGCCTGGTCCCAGAAGCACGCGAATTCATGATAACTGATCCCCCTGCCGATGCGAGTGAGCTTCTCCCCCACGCGATCCGCTGCAGTGGTCCGTAACTGGGTCTTCAACTCCTTGCGGCCGCTGGCCTGGGCGTATTCCGCCAACAGTTCGGCGGGTAGCCAGTCGGTAAACGGCAGCTGCCAGGAGTGGACGTCGAACCGGCAGAGCCGGTTCGGGGCTTCCGCAATCAGGACAGCGCCGCCCTGGCAGTAGACCTCCTGGGCGAGCCGGAGGATGACCTTGCGTTCCGGGATCGTCAGGTGCTCCAGGACGGCGTAGAGAACCAGAAGGTCGATGCGCGGGATGCCGTGGCGGTCGGGTTCGGCGAGGATGGCCTCCGCGTTGCCCGTGAGGAACCGCGCGTTGGTGAGGCCGCATTCGGTCGCGAGTCGCGTCGCGATGGCCGCGCTGTCCGGCGCGAGGTCCAGCCCAACATAACTCTGAAACATATCGGCCCAGCACAACGCCTTCAGGCCCGCTCCGGAGCCGACCTCGACGACGTTCTTGCTCTGGGTCGGGTGCAGAAGATGGGAGAGGAGGGGCCTGTAGTAGAAAAGGCCACTCGCGATGCGGGCCAGGTTCTCGGCGCTCATGCCGCTGTCCCGCAGGGGTTTGTAGACGCGGAAGAAGCGCTCGCGAACGTCCCAGTCGGCGTAGGGGGACAACCGCCGCGAGGTAAAGAGACTGGGGGTAAGCGCGGCGATCTGCTCATCCTGAATGATCGCTGTCATTGGCGGCCCGCCCAGAGGATCCGAGACAACGACAGACGGCGCGCCCCGTGCGGCGCACTTCGCGGGTGCGGGGAGCCCATGCCGCCTTTCGTTGGCTCGGTGTATACCGCAAGATGGGAAAGCCGTCCAGACCGGAGCGGGTGCGAAACCTCCTCCCGCTTGCGGGTTAGCACTTGGGAGAGTGCTAAGAAGCCGTTTCAAAACCTGTGTTACCAACCCGAAGCGTCAGCGAGGGCGGCCCTCGCTGACGCTTCGGGTTGGTGTTGAAACCACTTCTAACCCGCAAGCGGGAAGGTATATCCCTCCTGCTCGACTTATTGCAACTTCGCCAGCAGGGCACGATAGTCGGCGCGCTGCCGCACCAACTCCAGCGCGGGCTCGCTCTCCAGCCGTTGCCGGTCGCGGAAGTCCGCCGCCACCGCAGCCCGCAGCGCTTCCATCACCTGCTCGATGCACTTGGTGCGCAGGGTCTCTTCCGCGGCCGACAGCTGCTCCTTCCCCTTGCCGATCAAGGGTGCCACACCGGCCAGGTCCTTCGCCGCCCGGAACTGCTCCTTGCCATGGCCCGGCCAGAGCTGGCGCCGCTGCACCACCGCCGCCATCGCCTCGGCCGGTCGGTTCGTGCCCTTCTCGACGTCCAGCAGGTTGAGGTAAAGGCTCGACAGCGTCAGGCGATACCCCCGGAGATGGGGCGGCGCTTGCTCGACAGCGACACGCTGGCAGGCGATGCCCTCGTGCAGCAGGTCACGGGCCTCGTCCAGACGGCCCTGGCGGATCAGCACCAGGGCCTGGTTGTTGAGCGACTTGGCCAGGTTGCTGCGGTACTCGAGGACGTCCGGGTGGTCCGTCACCAGTTTCTGTTGCATCTTCCGGGCAGTCGAGAAGGCCCGGATCGCCTGCTCGTACTGCTTGTTCCCCAGGCTCAGGGTGCCGATGTGAAAGTGGATCAGGGCCAGGTTGCTGCGGAGGGTCGGAGCGCTGCCGTCAATGCGGACGAGTTTCTCCAGAATCTTCCGGCCTTCCTCATAGGAGTCGAGGGCTGGCTTGAGGTGGCCTGCGGCGTGGAGCAGTTGGCCGATATCGACGTGGCTGCCGGCGAGTTCGCTCTGATAGGCGACGACGTTCGGGTTGTTCTGGACCACGCGGAGGCGCAGGGCACGCACTTCTTCCATCAACTTGAGGGCCTCTGGTTTCTTGCCGCGGTCGCGGTAGGCGAGGGCGATGTCGCGGAGGCTGCCACTCAGCGCCATTTGCAGGCCGAAGTTGTCCGGCTCCTCGCGGGTCCGGCGTTCGCGGATGGCACGGGCCTTCTCGAAGGACTCCATCGCCGCGTCCGCCTGACCGGCGTGCGTCTGAGCGACGCCGAGGTTGTTGTGAGCCAGGGCGAGCGCGTCCTGCCGGCGTCGGTCCTTCGGGTTGTCGCGAGCCAGTTGCTCGCGCGCGGCGACCACCTTGGCGTAGGACGCGACCGCTTCCTTGTAGTTGCCGGCGCTGCGATGCAACGAGCCGAGGCCGCCATGCGCATTGGCCAGACCGTCCCGGCCGAGGGGATAGTTCGCCTTGAGTTGCAGTGCGCCTTCGTAGCACTCCTGAGCTTGCCGATACGTAGTCAGCGCTTCCTTGTGGCGCTGCAGTGCCTGGAGCACGACGGCGAGGTTGCAGAGGGCGTTGCCCTCGCGGCACAGCAAGCCGAGATCGCCGGGATTGGCCTGCCGCAGTTCCCGAAAGATCGCGAGGGCGGCGCGGTAGCCCGCGGCCGCGTCGGCCTTGCGGCCGATCTCACTGGCCAGCATGGCGGCGTTGAACTGCGCCTCGGCCAGCTCACGCTTAAGTTTCGGATCCTGGCCGCGCTGTTTCAGGAAGCGCTCGTAGTAGCCCAGGGCGTCCTCCAGCAGCCGCTTGCGCAGCAGTTGCTGGCCGGTCACGCTGCGCAACTCCTCGCTCACCCGAATGCAGAAGTCGTTGACGGCCTTGTGAGCCTGATGGAAGCTCTCTTCCTCAAGGAGTCGCTGCCGCTCGGCTTCCTTGCGGTGGACTTCGGCGGCGTCGTGCTTGCGCTGCACTTCCATCAGGGCGCGTTGCAACTCCTCCGCATCCCGATCACGCTGGGCGGCGTGGCCCGCTTCGCGCACGGCCAGCAGCAGCGACACCGCCGTCGCCGTGATCAATGCCGCCACTGCCAGGGCACTGACGCCGGCCAGGACACGGTTGCGATGGCACCAGCGGAGCAACCGGTCCACGCTGCCGACTGGCCGGGCCTGGACCGGCTCACCGGCGAGGAAGCGCTCCAGATCCTCGGCAAAGGCGGCGGCGCTGGCGTAGCGCCGCGCCGGATCCTTTTCGAGACATTTGAGGCAGACATTCTCCAGATCGCGGTCGATGGCGGCATGGAGCGTCCGCGGCCGGGCCGGCTCGCGCTCCAGCACATCGCGGAGCGTCTCCAGGGTGGTCTCAGCCCGGAAGGGCGGCCGGCCGGTGAGCAGCTCATAAAGGATGGCGCCGAGGGAGTAGACGTCGGCGGCCATGGTCAGGGCGGCCCCCTTCCGGCCCGGGACGGCCTGCTCGGGAGCCATGTAGCTCGGCGTACCGACGGCGGTGCCGGACAGAGTCAGGCGGTCGTCGGCGGTGACGCGCTTGGCGAGGCCGAAATCGACAATCATCGGCACGGCCTCGGTTAGCCGCGGTTCGGAGAACCCCTCCCCCCAACCCCCTCCCCGCAGCGGAGAGGGGGAGAAGAGAAGGGGGTTGTCTTGCTCCCCCTCTCCGCTGCGGGGAGGGGGTTGGGGGGAGGGGTGAGAGAGGAGGATATTGGCGGGCTTGAGGTCGCGGTGCAGGATGCCGCGCTGGTGGGCATAGTGGACCGCCCGCGCCACGGTCGCCATCAGCCGCGCCGCTTCGCGCTGCTTCTCGGGGCCGGCGGCCGACCACTCGCCGCGGGCGATGGCCTGGGCGAGGTTGCCCCCATCGACCCACTTCATGCTGAAATACTGTTGATTCTGGTGAGCGCCAACTTCGTAAATGGGGACAATGTTCGGATGATCGAGGTTGCCAACGGCCTCGGCCTCCAGGCGGAACCGCTGGACCTCCGGCGGGGTGGCCCACTCGGCGTCACGGATCATTTTGACCGCGACGGTGCGGTTGAGACTGATCTGCCGCGCCCGGAAGACAATGCCCATGCCGCCGCGGGCCGCTTCTTCCAGCAGTTCATAATCCCCGAAGCGGCGGCCGGTGAGGGTTGGTTCGGCCGATACCTGACAGCGAACCGTCACGCCGTTGCTGTGGGTCAGGGCGTCTTGTGGGGTCGGTGTACCGCCGCGCAGCGGGGCGACCAGCCCGTCGAAGCCGTCTTCGTCGGCGAAGAAGGCGGCCAGTTCATCGGCGAGATGAGGGTAACGGTCGAGCCACTCCTGCCGGTTCGGCGCTGTGCCGCTCTCCAGCGCTTCGAGGTAACTGGCGATGACCTCGTCCAGTTGACTTTCGCGGTCCTCGAAGTTGGTCCGCTCGGCGCCCATGCGTCGCTCTCCCTCTGGACAAAGCCCACGGGCCGCGGCCCGTGGGCTTCGAGCGTCATTCGATGAGTTTACTATCGCTCTCGGTGCGCAGGTGGCCGCGCAGCTGCTGCAGGCCGCGGCGCAGCAGCGACGCCACCGCGGCTCGACTCCGGCCCAGGTGAGCGCCAATCTCTGCCAGCGACCAGCCCTGACAATGCCGCAGCAACAACACCTCGCGCTGAATCTCCGGCAACCGGGCCAGTTCCTCGGCCAGTTTGAGCAGTTGCTCGTTGCGTTCGGCGTGCTGGCTGGGCGAATCCTCCTTGGAGATCAGCCATGCCTCCAGGCGCGCGGAGGAATCCGTCAGCGACGCCTCCAGCGAGCGTTCCAGGTTCACATCGCGCTTGCCGCGGGCGAAATCGCGGATGGCGTTGGCCAGGGTGTTGGCCAGGATTTGCCGCAGCCACGCCGCCTGTTCCGCTGCCGTCTGCCCCCGAAACTGCTCCATGCCCTGGTGCGCCTTGAGCAACGTCTGCTGGACCAGGTCCGAGGCGTCCAGTTTCGACTGCAGACGCGCGTCCAGCTGGAGGCGCGCCAGCAGGCGCAGGTAGTCCCGGAAACGTTCCAGCGGCCCGGCGGGGCCTTCGGCAGCGGTGGCCATGTCGGCCCTCCACAGAAATAGACACTCTCGACAGGCGAACGGACCACCACGGCCCACACTTCGCGGACGATTCGGGCTGCCAGGTGCGGTGTCCGTCAGTATAGCGTGAGTTGGAGAAGAGGCGTAGTCTTTTCCGCCCGTAGGTGCCGCGAGCCGAGCGGCATCCCGGCAGCCCCGCTCGGCTCGCGGGGCCTACCTCCTTCTGTTCCTATCTCTTACAATCGATGGCAGACCGCCGCGCCGTCGCCCCCTTCCCACCATCCCACAGGACCGGGTCATGCCGCGTTCCCTCGCGTTGTTTTCGCTCGGTTGGCTCACCTGCTTCCTGGCAGCCCCCTTCACCGCCGTCCGCGCTGCCGACCCGCCCGCCCGTCCGGTCGAGTTCAACCGCGACGTGCGGCCGATTCTTTCGGACGCCTGTTTCCAGTGCCACGGCCCCGACAAGGCCAACCGCAAGGCCGGTCTTCGCCTCGACACCGAAACGGGTGCATTCGCCGACCTGGGCGGGTATCGCGCAATCGCCCCCGGCAAACCCGCAGACAGCGAAGTGCTCCGCCGCGTCCTGGCGAGCGACGACAGCAAGCGCATGCCCCCGGCCGCCACGGGTCGCAAGTTAACCGCCGCCGAGGTCGATCGTCTGCGGCGCTGGATCGAGCAGGGGGCCAAGTGGCAAAAACACTGGTCACTGCTGCCGCCACGCCGCCCGGAACTGCCGCCGGTCAAGGACACCCACTGGCCGCGCAATCCGATCGACCATTTCATCCTTGCCCGCCTGGAGCGCGAGGGACTGCGACCCTCCCCGGAGGCTGACCGCGTCACCCTCATTCGCCGCGTAACGCTCGACCTGACAGGCCTGCCGCCGACGCCGGCCGAGGTCGATGCCTTCCTCGCGGATACATCGCCGAACGCTTACGAAAAGGTGGTGGATCGCTTGCTGGCGTCGCCGCGCTACGGCGAGCGCATGGCGATCAAGTGGCTCGACGGGGCGCGCTACGCCGACACGAACGGCTACCAGGGCGACGGCGAGCGTGTCATGTGGCGCTGGCGCGACTGGGTCATCGACGCCTTCAATCAGAACATGCCGTTCGACCAGTTCACTATCGAGCAGTTGGCCGGCGACCTGCTGCCGGGCGCCACCCTGGAGCAGAAAATCGCGACCGGCTTCAATCGCAACCATCGCGGCAACGCCGAAGGCGGCATCGTCCCCGAGGAATACGCCGTCGAGTACGTCGTCGATCGCGTCGATACGACCGGCACGGTCTTTCTCGGCCTGGCACTGGGGTGCGCCCGGTGTCACGACCATAAGTACGATCCCATCTCTCAAAAGGAGTTTTATCGTGCTTTCGCCTACTTCAACAACGTGCCGGAGCGCGGCAAGGTGGTGCGTTTCGGTAACTCGCCGCCGATGGTGCGCTCGCCGACGCGGCTGCAGCAGGAGCGACTCGCCCGGCTGGAGGCCGAGCTGAAGGCCGCCGAGGAACGCTTCATCTCTCTGGAGCGCTCCATCAAGAGGGTGCAGGCTCGCTGGGAGAAGACAGTCGGCGCAGCGGAGATCAAGGATCGCTATTCGTTCCTGGCTCGCCTCGTGGCTCACTACCCGCTTGACGGCCCCGAGGCCGCCCTCAAGCCTGCCGGCGGGGACGCGGTGTTCGTCCCTGGTCGGGTCGGCAAGGCGGTCGCGCTCGACGGGAAGCACTTCCTCGACGCGGGGGATGTCGGCAACTTCAGCTTTACCGACAAATTCTCTCTCTCGGCGTGGATTTATCCCAAAGACGGCGAGGCCGGGACGGTCCTGTCGCGCATGGCCGACAACGATCGGGCCGAAGGCTACGCCCTCGCCGTGCGCGGCGGACGCCTGCACGTTCACCTGTCGAAACGCTGGCTGGACGACGCCATTCACGCCCATACCAGGGAACGATTGACGCCGGGTCGGTGGCAGCATGTGGTAATGACGTACGACGGCACGCGGCTGGCGTCGGGCGTCAAACTGTACGTCAACGGCGTCCGGCAGCAACTGGAGGTGTCACTCGACGATCTCAACCAGGATTTCAAGACCAAGCAGCCATTGCGGATCGGCTGGGGCGGTGAGCGCGGGCGGTTGTTCCGCGGCTGGATCGACGACGTGCGCGTCTACGACGATTGGCTGGCCCCCGATGACGCGGTGCTGCTCGCGACGGTCGAGCCGATCCCAGACCTGGTCCGTATCCCGCCCGCCGCCCGCACCGCCGCGCAAGCGTGGAAACTCCGCTCTTACTTCCTCGCCAATCACGCCCCCGAGCCGATCCGGCGGGCGCGCGTCGAGGTGCTGACGCTACGCAAGCGGTTGGAGCGCTTCCTCGAAACGATCCCGACGACGATGGTCATGGAGGAGATGAAGCCGCCGCGTGACACGCACATTTTGCTCCGCGGCGAGTACGACAAGAAAGGCGCGAAGGTATCGCCCGGCGTCCCGGCGAGTTTGCCGCCGCTGCCGTCGGGGGCGCCGAACGATCGTCTCGGCTTCGCACGCTGGCTGGTCGAGCCGTCGAACCCGCTGACGGCGCGCGTGATGGTCAATCGCTACTGGCAGATGTATTTCGGCACGGGTCTGGTCAAGACGACCGAGGATTTCGGCTCGCAGGGCGAGTGGCCGAGCCACCCCGACCTGCTCGACTGGCTGGCGACGGAATTCGTTCGCACCGGCTGGGACGTCAAGGGGATGCAGCGCACCATCGTCACCAGCGCGAGCTACCGTCAGTC
>DASPXY010000833.1:0-2342 GCA_035637055.1 Gemmataceae bacterium
ACCGGCAGCGGCCGCGGGTTCTGCGCGGGGGGTGACGTCAAGGCGATGGCCGAGGGGCGAGAGTTCGGCGGCACCACGCTGGAGGAGAAAGCGCAGGCCCTGCGTTCGCGCATGGAGGTCTCGCGCTGGCTGCACGAGATGCCGAAGCCCACCATCGCCATGGTGCGGGGTGCCGCTGCCGGCGCCGGGTTGTCGCTGGCCCTGGCCTGTGATGTACGGATCGCCGCGGACTCGGCGCGCTTCGCCACCGCGTTCGCGCGGGTGGGCTACTCGGGCGACTTCGGCGGAAGCTGGTTCCTTACCCAGCTCGTCGGCACCGCGAAAGCGCGCGAGCTCTACTACACCGCCGACATCCTCGACGCGACCCAGGCACTGGCGCTGGGCGTCGTCAATCGAGTGGTGCCGGACGCGCGGCTCGAGGAGGAGACGCAGGCGCTGGCGGCGCGCCTGGCTCGTGGTCCGCGGGTTGCCCTGCGCTACATGAAGCGCAACATGAACGCGGCGGAGACCGCGTCGCTCAAGGATTGCCTCGACCTGGAAGCGTGGCACCACACGCGCACCGGCTTCACCGATGACCATCGCGAAGCGGCCAAAGCCTTCGTCGACAAGCGCGAGCCTGTGTTTCGCGGCCGGTAAGTCCACCAGGCTCGGTGACAAAGTTCGTCAGCACGGCTGCCCAAAAAAGGCCGCCGGAGACCCTTGGCCACCCAGCCCCTTTGTTCCTAAGTCACAGTCATCACGGAGTTTCAGGCGAGTTTGTAAGCCTTGGCATCGCCCATGCTCGTACCCCTTGAAGCTCAAGGCCAGTCACCAAGCTCAGAGGGAAATAGATATGTTTCGATTCATGCACAAGCGGTTAGGGGGGCAGAGCGGCTTCACGTTGATCGAGCTCCTCATCGTCGTGGCGATCATCAGCATCCTGGCCGCGATCGCCGTCCCGATGTACGCCAACGTGCAGCTGCGCGCGCGCGTCGCCAAGGCGCAAGCCGACACGCGGGCCATCGCCTCGGCCGTGAGCATCTACTCGGCGCATTGCGGCGGTCTGCCGGACAACAGCTCGGTGGCCGCGACTTGCCCGACGACCAACGCAGCACAGAGCGGCGCGCTGCCGACGGTCCTGCTCATGCAGCAGACCACCGCGCAGAACCAGGTCGCCGGTCCGTTCCTGAACAGCTCGCCCACGTTGCCGGCCGGCTGGACGGGCTCGGGCACGTCGTACAAGTACTCCACCACCACGACCGGCACGTTCATGCTCTGCGGCAGCGGTGACAGCACCGCCGCAGACTCGAGCGGCGGCGCCACCTGCCCGTAACGCTTTCGCTCTCGGCCTGACCTCGGGGGCCGCCGTTGCATCGAGACGGCGGGCCCTCCCTTTTCATCGCCTGCCGGCACCGTCCTTGCTCATTGTCACGTCCGGAGGTGTGTGACGATGAAGGCAACTGACCTGCTCAAGAAGCAACACAAGGAAGTGAAGGCGCTGTTCAAGAAGGTGGAGGGCACCGAGAGCGCCCGCCAGCGCCGTCAGCTTCTCAACGAGATCTCACAGAGCCTCGAAGGGCACACGCTCATCGAGGAGGAAATCTTCTACCCGGCCGTTCGGAGTCTGGAGACCGAGAAAGCCGAGGAGATGGTTCTGGAGGCGTACGAGGAGCACCACGTCGTGAAGCTGATCCTGGCCGAGCTGCCGCGGGTCAACCCCGAAGACGAGCGCTTCGAGGCCAAGATGACGGTGCTCTCCGAGCTCGTCGAGCACCACGCCGACGAGGAGGAGAAAGAGATGTTCAAGTCCGCCCAGAAGCTCGGCAAGGACGCGCTGGACTCGCTGGGAGCGCAGATGGAGGAGCGGTTCGAGGCGTTCCGCCGAAAGACCTCCGAGGCAGCCTAGTACGTACTTCGAAACGGGGCGACGCCGGTCGACGCGACGGGAGGAGGGCTAGGTCCTGCACGCCGCGTCGACCGCGGCCTTCAAATCGCCGAGGGCAATTGGCTTGTGGAGCAGGGTGATGCCCATCTCCCGGGCTCGCGCGGCCGTCAGGCCTGGAGCGGAGCCAGTCAGCAGGATGATGTTGATCAAGGGATCGATCGTCCGCAACGCGGTCACGACCTCGAGGCCGTTCATGCCGGGCATCAACAGGTCGGTGATGACCGTGCTGTAGTCGCGCTCCCGAAAGCGTGCGACGCCGGCGGCCCCGTTCTCGGCGACGTCGGCGTCGTATCCGCAGACCGCCAGCATCTCTTGCAGCAGGCCTCGCAGCACGGCCTCGTCGTCGATCACGAGCACCCGGGCAGACTCAGTCGCCATGGCCATTCCCCGGAGGCAGAGCCCGCAAGCGAAATGCCAG
>DASPXY010000834.1:0-7517 GCA_035637055.1 Gemmataceae bacterium
GGCGAACGCTGGGGCCGTCACTGGCTCGACGTGGCGGGCTACGCGGACTCGGAAGGCTACAGCAGCGACGACGCCCTGCGGTCATCGGCCTGGCGTTATCGCGATTACGTCATCCGCGCCTTCAACGCCGACATGCCCTTCGATCAGTTCATCCGCGAGCAGCTCGCCGGCGATGAAATGGTAAAAGCGCCTTATGGGAGGTTAAATCCCGCAGATACCGAGAAGCTGGTCGCGACAGGATTTCTCCGCCTGGCGCCCGACGGCACCGGGGCGAAAGATGTTGACCTACCGCTGGCCAGCAATCAGACGGTCGCCGACACGATCCAGACGGTTTCGACCGCTCTGCTCGGTCTGACGGTGCAATGTGCCCAGTGCCACAACCATCGCTACGACCCGATCCCGCAGGCCGACTACTATCGTCTGCGGGCAATCTTCGAACCGGCCCTCGATCCGAAGAACTGGCGGACGCCCGCGGCTCGCGAGGTGGCGTTGCTGAGCGAGGCCGATAGCCAGAAGGCCACCGCGATCGAGACTACTGCCCAGGCAATCGATCGCGAACGCCTGCAGAAGCAGCAAGAGTACATCGCGAAGACGTTCGCGAAGGAGTTGGCCAAACTCCCGGCGGACTTGCGCGAGCCGGTCCGCGCTGCGTACGAGACGCCGCCCGCCAAACGCACATCCGCCCAGCAGAAGTTGCTGCGTGAGCATCCCAGCGTGAATGTCACCGCGGGGTCGCTGTATCTGTACGACGGCAAGGCGGCCGCCGACCTGAAAGGCTACGCTGACCGTGCGGCGAAACTGCGGGCGACGAGGCCGGTGCCGACGTCGATCCGGGCGCTGACCGAGGTTCCCGGCAAGCTCCCGACAACTCACATCTTCTACCGCGGCGATCATGAGCAGCCGAAAGAGGCGGTGACGCCCGGCGGTCTGACCATTCTGGAACCGCTGGCTCTCGGCGCGATCCCCGCCAAGGAGCCGTCCCTGCCGACCACAGGCCGCCGCTTGGCCTTCGCCTGGCAGTTGACCTCTGGCAAGCACCCGCTGACGGCGCGCGCGCTGGTCAATCGCGTCTGGCTGCATCATTTTGGCCGCGGCATCGTCGGTACTCCGGGCGACTTTGGGGTGCTCGGCGAACGGCCGACCCATCCTGAACTCCTGGACTGGCTCGCAAGCGACTTCATGGAGGGTGAATGGCGGTTGAAGCGTCTGCACAAGCTCATCATGACCTCGACCGCTTACCGCCAGTCGGCGCGGGCCAGTGCCGACCTGAAGCGGATCGACGTGGACAATCGGTTGCTGGGACGGATGCCGGTGCGGCGATTGGAGGCAGAGGCGATTCGCGACGCGATGCTCGTGGTGAGCGGCAAACTCAACGCGAAGGCGTTCGGCCCGCCCGTGCCGGTGATGCCGGATACTGTCGGGCAGGTAGTCGTCGGCGTTGATACCACCGACGGCGCGGGGCGGCCAACGGGCAAGTTGGTCCCGCTCAATGGCGAGGAGTTCCGCCGCAGTGTCTACGTGCAGGTGCGCCGGAGCAAGCCGCTGACCTTCCTCGCCGCCTTCGACGCCCCGGTGATGAGTCCCTGCTGCGACCTCCGCACGAGTTCCACCGCCGCCCCACAGGCGCTCTTGCTGATGAATAGCAACTTCGTGCAGGAGCAAGCGGGCCACTTCGCCGAGCGGGTCCGTCGTGAGGCTGGCAACGACGCGAAAGCGCAGGTTACCCACGCCTGGCGGTTGGCCTTCGCTCGTGAGCCGAGCGCTCGCGACATCGTCGAAGCCGTCGCCTTCCTCAAGGCGCAGACGGAGACCTTCCGCGGCCAGAAGCGCCTGCCTGGCCAGCCCGAACCGGCCATGCAGGCGCTGACGAGTTTCTGCCAGGCGCTGTTGAGCGCCAACGAGTTCCTGTATGTCGATTGAGCAGGGGACACCGATGACGCAGCGCTCGATTGCCGACCACATCACTCGCCGCCACTTCCTCGCCGCCAATGCCCTTGGTGTGGGTGGGGTTGCCCTCGCCTGGCTGCTGAAGCAAGACGGCCTGCTCGCCACGCCGCCGCGCCCGGAACTGACGCCGCGCCGCTTCGACCTCACGCCCCGCCCGCCGCACTTCGCGCCGCGCGCCCGGGCGATGATCTCATTCTTCATGCAAGGCGGCCCCAGCCACCTCGACCTGTTCGACCCGAAGCCGGCGCTGGCCCGTTACGATGGCCAGCCCTTCCCCGGCACGATCCGCTACGATAACGCCGCGCAGGCGAGCGCGAAGGTCTTCGCCAGCCCGTGGCGGTTCCGCAAGCACGGCCAGTGCGGCACCGAGCTTTCCGAGTTGCTGCCGCATCTCGCCGAGGTCGTGGACGACATCACCGTCGTCTGCTCGATGCGCACTGCAGTCAACAATCACGTGCAGTCGATCAACGCCCTGAACACCAGCCGGATCGCGGCAGGGCGGCCCGTGCTCGGCAGCTGGCTCACCTACGGACTCGGTTCGGAGAGTCAGAATCTCCCCGCGTACGTGGTGCTCGCCGACCCGGCGAACCTGCCGGTGGTCGGCGTCGCCAACTGGTCCAACGGCTGGCTGCCGTCGCTCTACCAGGGGACGGTGGTACGGCCGCAGGAGCCGCGGATCCTCAACCTCGACCCGCCGCCCCATCTCCGCGGCGATGCCCAGCAGCGCTCGCTCGATTACCTGCGCCGGCTGAATCAGGATCACCTGGAGCGTCACCCCGGCGAACTCGACCTGGAGGCCCGCATCGCCGGCTACGAACTGGCCGCCCGCATGCAGACGACGGCGCGCGAGGCGCTGGACGTGCGCGGCGAGAGCGCGGCGACACGGCGACTGTACGGGCTGGACGAACCGGCAACGGCCGAGTTCGGGGCTCGCTGCCTGCTGGCGCGGCGACTGGTTGAGCGCGGCGTGCGTTTCGTGCAGGTGTGTACCGGCAACCAGACGTGGGACCATCACGGCCGTATCACGACGTTGCTGCCGTCCGCTTGCCGCATGATCGACGGCCCCTGTGCGGCGCTGGTGCGCGACCTGAAGTCGCGCGGCCTGCTCGACAGTACCATCGTGCAGTGGGGCGGCGAGATGGGGCGCCTGCCGGTGGTCCAGAACGACGCGGGGCGCGACCGGATCGGCCGCGACCACAACACGTACGGCTTCAGTTACTGGCTCGCTGGCGGCGGCATCAAGGGTGGCTACGTTCACGGGATGACGGACGATTTCGGCCACCATGCCGTGACCGACGTGGTCCATCACTACGACTACCACGCGACGCTGCTGCACCTCTTTGGCCTGGACCATCAGCGGCTCGTCTACGCGCGCAACAATCAGGAGCTGACGCTCACCGATAACCAAAACGCCCGCGTGGTGCGGGCGCTTCTCAAGGACGGTTGACGGGAGGCTTGCGCAGGGCAAGAGCAAAGAGCCAGCGGACAAAACTCGCGCAAGCGCTTCAGGCCACTAACCCGAAGCGTAAGCGAGGGATAGAGTTAGGACGCCCTCGCTTACGCTTCGGGTTAGTTTTGTCCGGTAGCTCAAAGCACCGCCTACCGATCCACCTCGCCCATGACAATATCGATGCTGCCAACGATCGCCGGGACATCAGCGATGAGGCAGCCGGCGCAGATCGCGTTAGTCACGCTCAGGTTGGAAAAGCTCGACGAGCGCGCCCGCACACGCAGCGGCACGTTTTCCTTGGTGTTGCGGCCGACGACGTAGAAGCCCATCTGGCCGCGCGGGCACTCGGTCTCGACGTACGCCTCGCCGGGCGGCAGGTGCCGCGGCGGCTCGATGCGGTGCGAGCCCTGAGCCGTCGCGTAGCGCTTCAGGGCCTGCTCGCAAATCTTCATGCTCTCCACCACTTCCAGCATGCGCACGTAGAACCGATGCCAACAATCGCCGAGGACCGCGTCGGGAGGGGTGCGCGGCCTGACGCCAAACTGTTCATCGTCGTAGTAACCATCGGTGAACGGCGGCACGACCGCCTTGAAATCGTAGCTCTCGTAGCCGCAATAGGGCTCGGTCTTGCGCAGATCCCAGGCGGGGTCCGGGGGAATCCCCTTCTCCGGGTCGCCTTTGCGGTCAAGCGAGCCGCGCAGCATCGGGCCGGTGCAGGCGTGACTCAGCGCGAGTTCCTTCGACAGGATGCCCAGGCCGGCGGTGCGCTGGACGAAGATGTGATTTGTCGTTAAAAGAGTGTGATACTCTGCGATACGCGGTTTGAGATAGGTGAGGAACTGCTGGCAGCGGCCGGCCCAGCCCTCCGGCAGGTCATCGTGGGCGCCGCCGATGGTGATGTAACTGTAAGTCAGGCGAGCGCCGCACACCTCCTCGAACAGGTCGAGGATCATCTCGCGTTCGCGGAAGGCGTAGAGGAACGGGCTGAAGGTGCCCAGGTCGAGGCCGTAAGCGCCCATGCCGACGAGGTGGCTGGCGATGCGGTTCATCTCGGCGATGATGACGCGAATGACCTGCGCCTTCTCGGGAACCTTCATGCCGGCCAGCTTCTCGATCGCCATCGAGTAGCCGAGGTTCATGTTCATGCCGGCGAGGTAGTCCATGCGATCGGTGTAGGGGATGTACTGGATCGGCGTGACGTTTTCGCCGATCTTCTCGGCGCAGCGGTGCAGGTAGCCGAGGTGCGGAGTCACCTCGGAGACGACCTCGCCATCGGTGCGGAGGACGAGGCGCAGCACGCCATGCGTGCTGGGGTGCTGCGGACCCATATTGACGAGCATTTCGTCTGTTCGCACATCAAATTCAATAACTGTCGGATCTTGAACGGTGGCCATGCAATCCTCAGCAGACGGCTAGAATGGGTTCAAGCGCCGTATTGTTCGTAGTCCCGCCTTTAGGCGGCATCGCGTGTTCCGCCTAAAGGCGGGACTACGAACCAACTTTAACGCCCGCGGATACCGTGATATTCCAGAGGGAATTCGTAGTCTTTTCTCAGGGGATGCCCGACCCAGTCTTCCGCCAAGAGCATGCGGCGCGGGTCGGGATGACCGACAAACCAGACCCCAGATAGATCATAAACCTCGCGCTCGTGCCAATCGGCCGAGCCCCAGACGCCGGTGAGCGTCGGCACCTCGGGGAGTTGGCCTGGCTGGTTATCCTTCCAGCGCGGCAAGATCACCTTCAGCACAAAGCGATGGCGATGCGTGAAGCTCTGCAGATGGTAGACGACTTCGACGTGCGGCTCGAAGCCGGCCTTCGGGGCCTTCTTCGGATCCGGCTCGAAGTAGTCGGTGCCGCTGATGCAGTGGAGGAACTCGAAGCGCAGCGCCGGATCGTCGCGGAGGAAGCGGCAGACCTCGACGAGGTCGGCGGTGTCCACGACGACGAACGGGTCGAGCGCGTCGAGCTTCTTCGCCTTGATGCGGGAACCAAACTTCGCTTCGAGGGCTGCGATGATTTCTGCGGAGGTCATGGGGGGAATCCTGTCGGCGAGCGGCGCGGCGTCAGCCCGCCGGTGGAGGAAGGTACTCACCGGCGGGCTGACGCCGCGCCGCTCGCGAGGAAATCAGCCTTTGGCGGGCGACGCCAGTTCCTTGGTGCGCTTGGCGAAGGCGACTTGTTTTTCCATCGCCTTCACCGGATCGGGATCGCTCAGTTCGGGCGGCAACAGGACGTAGCCAGTCCGCGACGGGATGGGCACCTCGACCGGCTGATCCCTGGTGAGATCCTTCATGCCGCGCACCTTGTCCTGGATGCGCATCAGCCCTTCGAGCAGGGCCTCGGGCCGCGGCGGACAGCCCGGCACATAAACGTCCACCGGCACCACCAGATCGACACCCTTGACGACGTTGTAGCCATACTTGTAATAAGGCCCGCCGCCGCAGGTGCAGGCGCCCATCGCGATGACAAATTTCGGATCGGGCATCTGGTTATAGAGACGGCGGACCCGGCTGGCCATCTTGTAATTGACCGTACCGGCGACGATCATCAGGTCCGCCTGCCGCGGGGTCGCCCGAAAGGCGCCCGCGCCGAAGCGGTCCATGTCGTAGCGCGAGGCACCGGAGGCCATCATCTCGATGGCGCAGCAGGCCAGGCCGAAGGTCATCGGCCACATGCTCGACTCGCGCGCCCAGTTCATCGCCTGTTCCAGCGTCGTCGTGATGACGCTCTCTTCAAAACGTCCTTCCAGCCAGCCCATTAGAATATCTCCTCAGGCAAAGCCCACCCGTTGCAACGGGTGGGCTTGTTGACTTCAAGAAGTGTGCCTTGTCCCGGCCCCGACCAGCGTCTCAGGCTCGGGACGCGCAGGGGCCGCCCGGGGCTGGGCCGCGGCCTGTCGTTCCGCCGCGGTACTCCGGACCCAGTCAATATCGCCGCGCCGCCACAGGTAGGCGAAACCGACCAGCAGCATGCCAAAGAAGACTGCCATGTCAATCATCGCCAGCCAGGCGAACTGATAGGCGTCGCCCTGTTCGATCGGTGTGATGGTCTCCTCGGGCTTGCCTTTGTTTGGTCCGCTGATGGCCGGGAGGTTCGCCGGGGTCAGTTGCTTCGTTACCTCGATCCGCTGCTCGGGCGAGATTCTCTCCTTGGCCAGCTCGTTCGTCTTGCCGAAGACGGTGGCCCACGGGAAGAAGAACGCGACCTCGACGTCGAAAATCACAAAGAGCAGGGCGACGACGTAATAGCGCAGGTCGAACTGCACCCACGCGCTGCCGATGGTCGGCTCGCCGCATTCGTAGACCGTCAACCGGTCCTCTTCCAGGTCGGGGCGTTCGAGCCGTTCGCGGTCGGTGCGTGTCGGCCGCAACAGCCGCCCCAGCACCAGGTGGATGAAGAGGAAAAACACCCCCACCGCCAGGAACACAACCAGGTAGAAGACCAGCGTCGTCATGTCGAGCGTCCGTTGTCCAGGGGAAGCCCACGAGTTGCAACCCGTGGGCTTGAGGGCTCAGCACTTGGTGGCGTTCGCCTTGAGTTTCTGCCGCCCGGCGAAGCCGGCGTCGAGTTCGTGCCAGTGGGCGACCTCCGGCTCACCGAGTCGCCAGCACAGGTACACCTCATGGTCCGCCAGGATCGCCGGGAAGTCCACCAGTCCGCTCCCCGGATCCTTCAACTCGATCCCCAGGTTTTGCAACTCCACCATGTATTCCTGCATCCGATCTTGCCCGCGCTCGAACTCCCCTTGCATTTGCAGGAGTTCCTCGCGGTACGCCTCGCCAAGTTGACCGCGCGGCGGCGGTTGCACGCGGCTGAGGCGCTCGTGGCGTTCGGTCAGATCGCGGGCGAGTTCGGTCACGTCGCGGAGGATCGAACGCAGCAAGGGCAAGATGGCATTGGCCTCGGCGACGGTGAAATACTTCTTCTTGCGGGCACGTTTCTGGACGGTCATTGTCTGTCCCTCCCTACGAGCCGGCTACTGGGTTCGGACCTCCTCGACAGAGTCACGGTTCATGCGTCCGGCGCTTCCGGTGCGCCGGACAGGGTCTCTTTTCGGTTCACTCAAGTTGGAGTCCCGGCTTTAGCCGGCAACGGCACCGGCTAAAGCCGGGACTCCAAC
>DASPXY010000835.1:0-8815 GCA_035637055.1 Gemmataceae bacterium
CCGCGGCGGTGCAGCAGGGCACGAACAGCCCCGAACACGCCGCCTTTCTCCAGAAGTTGCAGCGCAAAGCCGCCCGCAAACGACCGTGATCACGCCGCAGGCCGCACAAGGCCAGCGAACAGTCCATCAACGATTTGCAGGTCGTTTCCGTAGTCGCGCGAGCGCCGCCTCTGCGTCGCCTCCCAGACGTGTTCCGGGCTGCCCGCCGCCGACCATCTCCAGCACCTCCCGCGCCTCCGCCGTGCCGGCGTGTTCCAGCACTTCGACAGCTCGGAGCAAGCGCAGCGTCTCGGGCGCCGAAATCGGCCCTTCCAGCTTCTGCAACAGCCGCTCCAACCGCTGCCGCACTTCCAGCGACGGCTTGCCCGCCAGCGCCTTGCCCAGCGCCGCCTCGGCCCGCGTCCCCAGCTTCTCCAGTTCTCGCGCCGCCCGATCGCGCACCGCGAACTGCTTGCTGTCGAGATCGGCGATCCACCGTGCGGCCAGCGGGTCCGGCTTCAGCGCCTCGACCAATCGCCGGCGCAGCAGGGCTATCGCTTCTCGTGGCGAAGAGGCCAGCTGGCCCACCGCCCGGTACGCCCTGGCTGCGTCTTCTGCAGCGAGATCGATCCACAAAGCCTCGATCGCCTTGGCGGACAACTCCGCCGGTGCCGCCTTCGCCGGCACTTTCCAGACCAGTACGGTCGTGTCGTCACCCCCCGACGCTACCGACTTGCCGTCCGGGGCAAACCCAAACGCGTTCACCGATCCAATATGTCCCGTAAAGCGCCCATACTCCGCCAGGGCGAACACGTCCCACAGGCGGACAGTGCTATCCTTGAGCCCGCCGGAAGCGAGCAGGCGGCCATCGGCGGAGAAGGCGATGCGATTGCCGCGCTCCTGCTGCGCTCGCCCGCGCTCCTTGCCCGACGCCACCTCCCAGAGCCGGAGGTGCCCACTCCAGCCACCCAGCGCCAACGTCTTGCCGTCCGGCGAAAACAGCAGGGTACCCGCGTAGATGGGATTCTCCTTCGTGCCGGTGAACTGATAGACTTCCTTGCCGGTAGCGGTCTCGAACAAATGCACCACGCAATGGGCGTAACCGCTGTCCGCCGCCAGGTATTTTCCATCCGGCGAGAACACGACGCAGTGAGTCGAACCCGGCGGCAGTTTCAGTTGCCGCTGCGTGCCGCCCGTCGCGGTGTCCACGACATGCACCACAAAACTGTTGTCCCGCACGGCGACCAGGCCCCCATCCGGGGAGAAACTCAGCGCCAGTGCGCCGCCAGGCACATTCACGCGGCGGAGTTCCCGGCCCGTGACGGGATCCCAGAAACGCACAGAGCCCGTCCCATCGTAACCCCCCGAGGCCAACAGCTTGCCGTCAGGCGAAAAGGCGACCGCGTTCACCCAATGTTGATGCCCTTCCAGGCAGCGCAACTCCTTCCCGGTGGCTGCGTCCCAGAGCCGCACGGTGTGGTCGTGGCTGCCCGTCGCCAGCGTCTTGCCGTCCGGCGAGTAGACGAGCGTGTTGATCCGCTCGCGGTGCCCTGGCCCGGAGGACGTTTCCCGACCGGTGGCCGCGTCCCACAAGCGCACGGCCCCGTCAGCGCCACCGGACGCCACCAGTCGGCCATCCTTGCTGAAATCCAGCCCATAGACACCGTGCGTGTGACCTGCCATCCGGGCCCTTTCCTTGCCGCTCGCCACGTCCCACACCCATACCGACCCGTCGTAGAAGGCCCCGCCGGTCGCCAGCGTCTTGCCGTCCGGAGCGAACGCGACCGAATGAACCCCACCCGTGTGTCCGGCCAGGCGGCCGCGCGGCTTCCCCGTGCTCACGTCCCACAGCAGGGCCGTGTTGTCGTCGTAGCTCGCCGTGGCCAGCGTCTTGCCGTCGGGCGCGAAGGCGACACCCGAAATCGCGACGCCGGCGGGCACGAAACCCGGTCGGCGGGCGTTCTGCGTGTGACCCTTGAGCCCGAGTACCTCCTTGCCGGTGGCGACGTCCCACAAGCGGGCCGTGCCGACCGTCCCCCCCGAGGCGAGGGTCTTGCCGTCCGGCGCGAACGCCAGACAGCCTACCACGGGAAAGACGGGTTCCTGATTCGGCGCCCGCGTGGGGATGTTGCCGGGATCCTGATGGCCCTCCAGGCGGCGAATCTCCTTCCCCATCGCCGGTCGCCAAAGTCGAATAATCCCATCGGCGCTGGCCGACGCCAGGATCGAGCCGTCCGCGGTGTAGGCCAGGGCAGAAATCCGTTTGGCGTGCCCCGTGAGCTGCCGCCGCTGCTTGCCCGTGGCAACGTCCCAAAGGATGACGGCCCGGTCGTTCCCGCCAGTGGCCAGCGTCTTGCCGTCTGGCGACCAGGCCAGCGCCAGGGCGTCGGGCCGCCATTCGCGCAGCAGGGCGCCGCTCGCGGTGTCCCACACACAAAGGCGGCCGTCGATGCTCGCGGCTGCGACCGTCTTGCCGTCGGGCGCCAGGGCGACGGCAAGGACCGTGCTGCCGTGGCGCAAGCTGGTGCTGCCCATGCGAACCAGGGCGCCCGGCGGCAGCGAGGCAGCGACTTCGGGCTGGCGTGGACGCTCCTTGCCAGGTTGCGAAGGGGCCGGCGTCTCCGCGGGAGAGGATCCGCGAGGCCACGAGGCGGCGAAACCGGCGCCGCCGACGAGCAGGGCACAAAGCAGGAGCGCGACCGTCCGCAGCGCCAGTCGGGTCACCGTCACCGACGCCAGGAAGCCCTCGGCCAGGCTCACCGCCCGGAGGGATCCCGCTGCCGCTTTCAACGCGCCAAACGACAGGGCTGCCGCAAGCGTGGCGTGGGACAGGGCAACCGGCACCGCGGCGCTGGCAGGTTGAGCGAGCGCCGCCGCAGTCAGTGCCGCCGGCAGCGTCACTCCGCGCCGCGCCAGCCGCTGCCGCAAACGCTCGCGCGCCCGCGCCAGCCGGCCGGAGACGCTGCCTTCCTTCCACCCCAGTTCCGCCGCCGCTTCCGCCTTGCTTTTCCCTTCCAGACAGCAGAGAACAAAAGGCATCCTATAAATCGTCTTTAGACGCCCAACCTCTTCCTCCAGGATGACCTGCAGCTCGCGCAGACCAGCCTCAGCCGGCGGGGACGCTGGGGGGGTTGCCTCAGCCTGCGCTTCGACGACCTGGCGGCGGGCAGCATTGTGACGTGCTCGAAACGCAATCCGCGCGGCGACGCCATACAACCAGCTCACGAACCCTTCCGGGTTGCGGATGGAGGCCGCCTGGCGAGCGAGGACGAGGAAGGTGGCCTGAAAGGCGTCCTCGGCGTCGTGGTGGTTCAGGGTGCGCCGACACAGTCCCCAGACGAGCCGGCCATGCCGCTGCAAGAGGGCAGCGAAGGCCGTCTCATCCCCCTCCACGGCAAAGCGCCGCAGGAGTTGCCCGTCGGGCGTGTCGGCGTCGCTCAGGCGGCGGAGGTGGCCGAGGATCGTTGCAGTTTGGTTGTGGGGCATCGGCACTGCTCCTGTCGAGAGTCACGGCGAGCGGGGGACGTAAGCCCCCTGATGCTGCAGAGAATGACACTTGCGAGCCATCAGGGGGCTTACGCCCCCCGCTCGCCTCTCTCCCATAGTGCGCCTCAAGGCTGTGCAGGTACATCCGTTGCATGCCGCAAACTCGGAATTCCTTGCTAAACCCTCGTAGCCAGTACCCTCGGACCTGTCCCCCTTCCCCGTCACTGCGCCGTCGCGCGGCGATCGAGGGTGTCACCGCGATCTCAAGATCCTTCCCTGACCCCGTCGATGAGAAGTGCTGTCTCGCCCCGTTTGGGCTCTCAGGGCGGCCTGCAGCGCTGGCGAAAAACCGGCGCAGTAACCGGGAACCTTCTTGAAGTTGCGCTCGCGTCCGCTATACTTGCTATCTCCACCCATTCGGGTCGGGTTGTCTCCATCGTTGTGAGGGGAAAGTGTTATGGCGAGTAGCGTAATGGCGGAGTTGGATTTCATCGAAGAGTTGCGGCTGCGGCGCTGGGCGCGGGAAAATTACGTCTCCCGTGAAGAGCGCAAGCACTCCTGGCATCCGATCGTCCACGAGGAAATGGAGAAGAAGGACAACGAACTCGGCGTCGCCGACGCCGACCCCGCTTACGCCTGCCTGGTCTGACATCTGTACCCCCGTCCAACCGACCCGAGGCCCTTGCAACCCCCGTTGCCGCCTCGGGTTTACTTTGCCCAAATAAACCAACCAGCCCACCTTCCTCTTGGGGTGGGCTTTTTCATGGAGAGCCGTATGGGCTTCTTCTCCGGCCGCGTCACCTGTGCGCGCTTCCGTGTCGCCGGCAAGGCGCCGCGCCTCTTCGGCCCCGATCATCTCGAACAGCTCACCGCCCACGCGATGGGCAAGCAGCGCGTCGCCGCCGCCGATGGTTCGGTTGCCGGCTGGACCGCGGGCGACCACATCCTCGATACGCGCTTCGACCTCGCCAAGAACATCATCAACGATACGCTGCACTTCGCCTTGCGGGTTGACAGTCAAAAACTGCCGGGCGATTTGCTGCGCGCGTATACCCAGGTCGAACTGGACGCCCTGGCGGCGAAGAACCCGAGCGGTCGTCCCAGCGCCCGGCAGAAGCGTGAGGCCCGCGAGTCGGCCCGCGCCCGCATCGAGGCCGAGGCGGCCGACGGGCGTTACCTGCGCCGCAAGGCGTATCCGCTGCTGTGGGATGCACAGTCGAACGAGCTACTCGTTGGTTCCACGGCGGTCACGGTACTCGATCGGCTGCACACGCTCTTTCAACAGACGTTCAACCGCGGCTTCGAGATGTTGGGAGCAGGAAAGCAGGCGTTCCAGCAAGCGGAGACGCGCAACCAGGGACGCGGGGTGGACGACGCCACGCCAGCGGCGTTCGTTCCCGGTCTCGGCCAAAGCGAGGTGGTGTCGTGGGCGCCGGACGAGGCGAGCCGCGACTTCCTCGGCAACGAGTTCCTGCTGTGGCTCTGGTTCGTGCTCGACAACGAGTCGGACACGCTCGAACTGGCGGACAAATCGGAAGTAACGGCGATGTTCATGCGCTCGCTGGTGCTCGAGTGCCCGCGCGGCCAGACAGGCAAGGAGAGCATCACCAGCGACGGCCCGACGCGCTTGCCCGAGGCGCACCGCGCGATCCAGGCCGGTAAGTTGCCGCGCAAGGCGGGGCTTGTCCTTGTGCGTCACGATCAGCAGTATGAGCTGACGCTGCAGGCCGAGACGCTGGCGATCAGCGGGGCGAAACTGCCGCCGCCAGAAGCCGAGGACGACCGGGCACAGTTGGAGGAGCGCGTGACGCAGGTCCGACACCTGCTGGAGACGCTCGATCTGCTCTACGACGCCTTCGGTCACCGGCGCTGCGGGCCGAACTGGCCGAAGGAACTCGCTCGGATGCAGAAATGGCTGCAGCGCGAGGAGCGGCCACGAGTGTCGGCGACTGCGTGAGCCGGAGGATTCCGGCAGGGCCAGATTCAAGAAGCGAAGGGAGCGGTGCGCTGCCGCGAGCGCGCACCCCGAACGCAAATTGAGGCAAGCGGGGGTGTCAACGTGGAATGAGATGAAACCCATTTTGCCCCTACCGCCATTCTCTCACAGCGCGCACCCGTCCACAAGTCCAGCGCCGCCCTTCCGAGGCGCGTAGCCGGTGACGCGCTCCCAGTGTACAAAGACCCTATCTGGTGAGGCTGTCGCTGGCGGAAAATCGGCGAACGCTTCTCGCCCTGCCGTCGTACAGGCTTCAGACGTCCCTGGCACTCTGTCGGCGCCGACTCGCCGCCGACCAGAACTTCATCCCCGGCCCTCTGCGGTGTTTCGGGCGGCTCCCCCAGCGGAGTACCGCACGGCTCGCCGCCCGTGGGCGGGTGAGGGCCGACACACACATGGCCAACACACCGACCGTCGTCGAGACGCGCAAGCTTACCAAGGTCTACCGCGACTTCTGGGGCCGGCAGAAAAAGGTCGCCCTCCGCGCTCTCAACCTGACCATCGAGCGCGGCGAAATCTTCGGCCTGCTCGGCCCCAACGGCTCGGGCAAGACCACGACCATCAAGCTCCTGCTCGGTCTACTTTTTCCCACGGATGGCGAGGCCTTCGTCCTCGGCCAACCCGCCGCCGAGGTCAAGAAGAATGAGCGCATCGGCTACCTGCCCGAAGAGTCGTACCTGTATCGTTTCCTGACCGGCGAGGAGACGCTGGATTTCTACGGCCGCCTCTTTGACCTGGCTCCGGCCGAGCGCAGGAAACGCGCGGCGCAGCTCATCGACATCGTCGGCCTGTCTGCCGACAAGAAGCGCAAGTTGAAGGAATACTCCAAGGGCATGCGGCAGCGCATCGGCCTGGCTCAGGCCCTCATCAATGACCCGGAACTGGTCATCCTCGACGAGCCGACCAGCGGTCTCGATCCGATCGGCACGCGCTGGATGAAAGACCTGATCGTCGATCTGCGCAAGCGCGGCAAGACGATCATCATGTGCAGCCACCGCCTGGAAGACGTGCAGGACATTTGCGACCGTATTGCGATCCTCAATGAGGGTGAGTTGCAAGAACTGGGCCGCGTCCGCGACCTGCTCGAAGACGTCCAGCGTGTGGAACTGCGGGCGAACGGCGTGCAGATCAACGACGCCCTGCGCCGCGACCTGGAAGAAGTGCTCCAGAAGCACGGCGGTACTCTGGAGTTTCTGGGCCACCCGACGACGACGCTGGAGGATTTGTTCCTGCACATCGTCAAGCAGAGCAAGGCCCACCCTGGCCGGCGCTACCTGCCGGGCGCGGATCGCGCCGCCGCCGCCCGCCCAGCTGCCGAGGATCGCGGCAGCACGCATGTGAAGGAAAAGACGGAGCGGTGAGGGCACAGAGTACCGAGTACCGAGTACGGAGTCCGAAGTACCGAGTGCAGCAGCGATAATCGCAACGCTTGGCACTCCGCACTCGGTACTCCGCACTCCGTACTCGGTACTCGGTACTTCGTACCTGATCCCTGATCCCTGACCCCTGACCCCTGATCCCTATGCTTTTCGCCAGCGGGTTGATCCTCGAACGCGAACCGTTGACCTGGGACGATCTGCCGTCCGCGCTCGCCGCCTGGCTCCGCGATGCGGGCTATATCGCGGCGATCGGTCTGGGGATCTGGGCCCTGGCTTTCCTGATCCAGCGCCCCACCTGGGCCCGCAAACTGCGCTGGTCGCCGCGGGCCATCGCGTTCACCGCCGCCACGGTCGGCGCCGGGGCGCTCTATGTCATCTTCACCCTGTTGCTCGTGGGCCAAGGCACGATCACCAGGGAGGTTGAGACGGAGATCCCCAACCGCAAGATCAAGACGACGGAGTACACTCCCGAGCAGACCTTGTCGCTCAGTGCCGCCGGTGCCTTCGCCCTGTTCGCCGTCACTCTGCCGCTGGCCCTTGACTTCTTCGGCCGCATGCGCTGGCGCCGCCTGTGGGCGCTCGCCCGCCTCAGTGTCAAGGAAGCCTGGTCGCGCGGCATCGTCTGGATCTGTGCCATCATTCCGATCATCTATCTCTACGCCGACTGGTACCTCAACCCCGCCCGCCCTGAGGAGCAACTGAGCCAGCGCGTCAAGATCGCCTATTTTGCCCTGACGTTGCTGTTCGTCATCACCGCCATTCTGCTCGGCTCATTCAACATCCCCAACGACGTCAAGAACCAGACGATCCACACCATCGTCACCAAGCCGGTCGAGCGCTACGAGATCGTGCTGGGGCGTTTCGTCGGGTATTCCTTGCTACTGTTCGTGGAAATGGCGGCGCTGACGGCGGTCAGCTTGCTCTATGTGACGCGCGGCATGACGCGCGAGGCGGTGGAGGAAAGTTTCACGGCCCGCCGACCCGTCTTCGCCAAGGAACTCGAATTCGACAAGGGAGGCATCCGCAGCAAGAAGGGCGAGAGCGTCGGCCGCGAGTGGGGCTACCGCAGTTACATCGCCGGCCACGGTCTGCAAGCGGGGGCGGCGCAGCAGTACGCCCTCTGGCAGTACCCCAGCATTCCCAGCGGCCTCACCAATCAGGACGGCCCGGTCCGCCTGGAATTCACTTTCGATATCTTCCGCACCACCAAGGGCGATGAGCGCGTGCAGGGCGTTCTCTGTACATTCCACATCGCCGATGGGCGGTTGAGCGTCGCGGATGTCGAAGCGCGGAAGCGCAAGAGCGGGCAGGAATTTGATCAAGTGTTCTCCGCCCGGAAAGACGCGGAGTTGAAGCGTCGCAAAGCCATCGAGGAGAGGAAGCCCAAGGAGCAGCAGAAGAAGGAAAAGCAGCTGGAGGCGGAAATCCGTGAGGAAGTGAACGCCGCCCTGGCGCTGAAGTATGGGGTCTACACGGCTGCGGGCGTCCCGGTTGCGGATTACCACACGCAGTCGCTGACGGTGCCCGGGGCGTTCCTCAAGGGGTTGGACGAGACTCGGCGGAAACGCGAAGGGGAGGGCCCCGCGCTGCAGGTGTGGGTCACGATGGAGCAGAGCAGCGGGCCGCAGCTGCTCGGGGTCGCCCGGCGCGATCTGTATTTCCTCGCGGGCGAGGGCTGGTTCTGGACGAACTTCGCCAAGGGGGCGGCCGGCCTGTGGCTCGGCGCGTGCCTGGTGCTGGGCCTGGCCCTGGCGTGCAGTACGTACCTGAGCGGCGTGATCAGTCTGCTGACGGCGGCGTTCCTGTGCGGCGCCAGCCTGTTCCGCGAGTTCATCACGTCGTTAGCCTTCGGTCGCAGTTACGGCGGCGGGCCGCTGGAGTCGGTCTTCCGCCTGGCCAACCGGCAGGGCATGGTGACGGACCTGGACCCGCACGCGACCAGCACGAACGTGGTGCGGTTCTTCGACGACATCTA
>DASPXY010000836.1:0-3112 GCA_035637055.1 Gemmataceae bacterium
GTCCTCAAGGCCGGGCGGAACACCATTCTCATCAAGGTGTGTCAGAACGAACAGTCCGACGATTGGGCGCGGCTGTGGTCGTTCCGGCTGCGCGTTTGCGACGCGATCGGCGGGGCAGTGCCGCTGACACAGGAAGTAAAAAGGCAAAAGTAAAAAGGCAAAAGGAAAGACACGAGGACCACGGACATGATGGGCAATCGGGTTGGTTGGCTACTCTCTTTTTCCTTTTTCCTTTTTCCTTTTTCCTTCGTCCTTGCGGCCGACTGGCCGCAGTGGCGCGGCCCGGATGGTTCGGGCGTCTCGCCAGAGAAGAACCTGCCCGTGACCTGGAGCGAGACGGAGAACGTGCGCTGGAAGGCGCCCTTGCCCGGACGCGGTCTGTCGGCGCCGGTCATCGCCAACGGGCGCGTGTACGTCACGGCCTGCACCGGCACCGACGAGGATCGCCTGCACGTCCTCTGCTTCGACGAGGCCAGCGGCAAGAAACTCTGGGAGCGGCAATTCTGGGCCACCGGCACGACGCTTTGCCACCCCAAGACGAACATGGCCGCCCCGACCCCGGCCACCGACGGCAAGCACGTCTACGCCCTCTTCGCCACCCAGGATCTCGTCTGCCTCGACGCGGCTGGCGACCTGGTCTGGTTCCGCTCGCTCACCAGCGATTACCCGACCATCGGCAATAACGTCGGCATGGCGTCCTCGCCGATCCTGTGGAAGGATCTGCTGATCGTCGATGTGCAGAACGTCGGCGACTCGTTTGCGGCCGCGCTCGACAAGCGCACCGGGCAAAACCGCTGGCGCGTGCCGCGGCCGCGCGACATCAACTGGGTGACGCCGCTGGTGATCGAGCACGGCGGCAAGACCGAGGTGGTGCTGCAATCGAGCGGCGAGATCTGCGGCCACGATGTCGCGACCGGCAAGCGCCACTGGCGGTTCGAGGGCAAAGGGCCGTCGTCGATCCCCTCGCCGATCTTCGCCAAGGGGATGCTGCTGGTGCCGGGCAGCCCGTTCCTGGCGCTGCGGCCCGAGAGCAGCGGGGAACCGCCGCCGCGCGTCTGGCAAAGCAATAAACTACCGACGGGCTACTCTTCTCCTGTATACTATGAAGATCGCGTTTACACACTGGCCACGCGCGGCGTGCTCAACTGCGCCGATGCCGCGACGGGCAAGCCGCTCTGGGACGTGCGGTTGGAAGGGCCGTTCGCGGCCTCGCCCCTCGTGGCCGACGGCAAAATTTACGTCGTGAGCGAGGAGGGCATCGCGACGGTGCTGCAGACCGGCGGCAAGGCGGCAAAGGTACTCGGCACGGGGACGCTTGGGGACAAAATGCTCGCTTCGCCGGTGGCGGCCAACGGCGCCCTCTACCTGCGCTCGGACCGGCATCTGTACTGCATCGCCCCGAAAAAGTGAGGCGCGACGCACATGGCCGCCTTCTTCGGCACCCTCTGGAAGATCCTCTCGGGGTTGCTGGCCGCTCTCGATCAGGGCTTCGTCTGGCTGGCGGCCCCGTTTGGCGTCCACGTCCGGGATCCACGGCGGCGCTACGCCATCCTGCTCGGCGTGTTCGCCATCATCTACGTGCTTGGCTTGCTGCCGGTGTCCTGGCTGCCGCTGGTCGCCCTGGGCTTTGGCTACGTCGGCGTGATCGCCATCGGCCGCGCCTGGGTGGTCAACGAGAAGAAACGTACCGCCATCGCGAAGAAGCTCGAACACGGCAAGCCCGACGACCTGCCCGATCTGCGCTGGACGGCCCTGGTGTCGGCGTTGCAGCTGCTCATTTTGTTCCCGCTCCTCTTCTACCAGATGCACCGCCATTTCGGGCTGTTCAACGTCCACGAGGGCGCGACCCCGTGGACGTGGTTCTGGTTCACCCTCGACAAGACGTACCTCAAGGCCCTGCCCGACTGGACCGTCCTCTACGACGTTCACGTCTCGTCCATCGAGATCACTTCTTCCTGGGGCCGCCATCTGGTGCTGATCTCGCGGCTGACGTTCGATTACATCTTGCTGCAAGGGGTGTTTCGACTGCTGGCGATTCACGCCACGATTCGCGAGGCGGTCGCAGTCATCAAGACCGACCCGGACATGGCGGTGCGGCTCGGCAAGCGCGCCGTCCTGCCGTTGATCGCGAAGTTGCAGGACGAGGACCGCGAGACGCGCGGGGCCGCCGCCAACGCCCTGATGCAACTCGCCGACCCGCGTGCTATCGAGCCGCTAAGACAGGCGATGCAGAAGTGACCCACGCTTGGCGGTTGCCCCGCTTGCGGGTTAGCAGCGCGAAGGTCGCGCACGCTAACCCGCAAGCGGGATTCTTTCGCGGGTCTCTTGAGGTGCTTATCGAACCAATCAGCGAAGAGCGCCAGGTCCGCGGGAAGGTTCTTCCAGCCGTGCCCCGCCCCTTTGCGGACGATCAACTCGGCCGGCACACCCACTTCCTTGAACTTCGCCATGATGAGTTCGGCTTGCTGGATCGGCACCAGCTTGTCGGCGTCGCCGTGAATGATCAGCGTCGGCGGATCGTCCGGCGTGACGTGATTCACCGGCGAGATCGTCCGGCCGATTTCCCGAATCTTCTCCTCGTCGGTCACCGGCACGAACGCCTTCGCCTTCGGGTCGAAGGTCTGGAACGCAAAGGGCGCCTTGAAGCCGGAAAGGGTGCCGCGGCCGAGCGCTTCTTTGCCCTTCTCGCCGTAGTTGAGGAAGTCGGTCGGCGGGAAGAAGCAGGCGACGGCCTGCACCCGGCTGGAGAGACGGTCGATCGGATCGGCGGCCTTGGGGTCGCCCATCTTGCCGGCGGTCCCTTGCATCAGCGACAGGTGGCCGCCGGCGGACCCGCCGTAGATGCCGAGCCGATCGGGATCGATCTTGTAGTCCTTCGCATGGTAGCGGATGAAGCGAACCGCCCGGTGCATGTCTTCGAGGATTTCGGGGATCGTGTATTTCGGCTGACTGCCGTGGACGACCGCGAAGACGGTGTAGCCGCGCTTGACGAACTCCTCGACGGCGCTGGGGCTGATGTTTGCGTGCGCGGAGAACCAACCGCCGCTGACGACCGAGATCAGGCCGGCACCGTTGCCGGCCTTCTTTGGCGCGAAGACGTCGAGAGTCAGGG
>DASPXY010000837.1:0-4622 GCA_035637055.1 Gemmataceae bacterium
TGGGGGGCGTAGTGGACGGCGTCGAGGAAGACGCGGGCGCCGGCCTCGTGCGCCCAGCGCGCGACGGTTTTCACGTCGTTGATCGTGCCGACTGCGTTGGAAGCGCAGGCCAGCGCCACCAGCCGCGTGCGCGGCGACAGCAGTCGCCGCAGTTCGTCCATATCCAGGGTGCAATCTTCCGGATGGATATCGCAGGTGCGCACCGTCGCGCCGGCGTCGCGGGCGGCGAGGGCCCAGGGACTGACGTTCGCATCATGGTCCAGGTGCGTGACGATCACCTCGTCGCCGGGGCGCAGCGTCCGGCCAAGGGACCGGCTCAGGTGCAGGGTCAGCGTCGTCATGTTGGCGCCGAAGATGACCTCGTCAGCCGAAGGGGCGTTGAGCAGGTCGGCGACAGCCTCGTGAGCGGTCTGCAAAATCCGGTCGGACTCGCGGCTGGTGGCGAAGGCGCCGCCGTGGTTCGCGTTGCAGGTCGTCAGGTACGACACCAGCGCATCAATGACGCCTTGGGGGACTTGCGTACCGCCCGGCCCGTCGAGGAAGACCGCCGCGCGACCGTCCTGGAGCCGCTGCAGGGCGGGAAACTGTCGGCGCAAGCGAGCAACGTCGAGCATGGAGACCTCTCACCAGGGCCATTCCTTTACCGGGCCAGACTCGGAGGTAACCTACGGGACTCCAGGGTTGGGACAACACCACAGGCCAACGCGCGGCTGTTCCGTTCATACCTCCTGTCTCTGATGATAATATCTAATAATTACTGTTTTTGTAACTTAAATAAACACGATAACAAACTACTAGACCCGTTATAGGGAAAATAATTAGGAAAAATAAGAAAAATCGGCTTGACTGTTATAGTGGACTTTTATATACTGAAGATGTAAGGTGAATGAGACGACGCCGAACACGAACAAACCTCTTCAGAGACTGCTGAACACAGGAGAAGAACAATGGAAGCCTGGCGCAAAGTTTGGCGAGAGGGTGTGGCCCCGCAGTTGTCAACGGCTGGCTTGGAGGCGCTGCGGTCGGCCCTGGCCACCGACGACAGCCAGCTGTTGCAGGGTGCGACGACAACGCCGCCGCCGCTGCAGTGCGTGCAGGACTGGGCCGTGGAAGCCGCGTGCGTGGTCGGTTTTTGTGCCTGGAAGGGCGACGGCGCCCAGACGGTCGCCGAGGTCGAGGAGTTCTTCGCCCGGGTGTGCTTCGAGGCCGACCAGGTGCTCGGCGAGCCGGCCGCGTGCCGTTGGTTCCTCAACTGGTTCGACGAGACCCCGCGCGACGAGATGCGTCGCCAGCTGCTCCCCGAAGTGAATCGGATCCTGGCCCAGCGGCTGGGCAAGAAGATCGACAGCGACTCCGACAGCGACTCGAACAACGGGCAAGAGGCGGGCGACGACAACCCCAGCGAACCCGCCGCCGCCTGAGATGGAACAACAAACGCGACAGAGAAGAGGCGTAACCGGACACAAACGAACCTTGGCAAACGGCAGAGAGAGGCAGCGAAAGGGTCATCACATGCTCGAACTCATCCTCTCGAACACGAAGACCGGTTCTGTCCGCCGCAAACTGTTCAGCAACCGCGAGCAGGCCGACCGGTACGTTGATCGGTTCCTGAACGCCCCCGGGTTGATCCGCCCGCGCAATGCCCGCGATTATCGCGTGGAGCTTCAGTCCCGACCGCTGCAGGCGGTGAGTTCGCCGACGGTGGCCCGCACCGTCGTTGCGACCCAATCTGAGCCCATTTTCATCACCTGGGCGCTATCGGCGACTGGCTCCCTGGCAATCTCGACGGACGTGTCCCGCGAGACCGCTGCGTGAGTGACGGCGGTCCGATTCCCTTACCCCCGACTTTCCTGAAGGAGTTTTCCCATGGCTCAAATCTGTCGGCACTGCAATCGCGTCAAGGCGAATCGGCCGCGGGGCCTGTGCTGGTCCTGCTACTACACGCCGGGCGTCCGCGAGCAGTATCCTTCCACCAGCAAGTTCGCGCAGCGCGGCATCGACGATTTCAACGGCCGCGCCGCCCTGCCGCCGGTCCCCACCCGCGCCCTGCCCGGCACGCCCGAGAAGGTTGCCGTGCTGATGGAGCGCGCCCGGCTGAAACAAGCGCTGTGGCATCCTCTCGACGCCACCCTCGAAAACGCCCTCCCGCCGCGGGAATGGCAAGCGGAACATCAACTCCTCGAAGTCGGCTGACTCAAGCAAAGTGGACGGTGGATGGTGGGTGGTGGATGGTGAAGAAAGAAGCCTCCTCTCTTCACCATCCACCACTCACCATCCACCATCCACCATTTTCTGTTGACACTTCCGACTCCCTCCCCCTACGATCAACAGCCATCAACAGCGGCTGACAACCCACTCACCCGCGGGGAGGCGAAATCCATGAATCCTCGGAAGATCCTGATCGTGCTGACGGCGCTGGCAACGGCGAGTTGGCTCGGGCTGGCTGCGCTGTCGGCGAGCCCGGCGCAAGGCGAAGGCGAAAAGACAACGACGGTCACGCTCAAGGAGGACGGCACCAAGGTCAAGGTCGCCAAGGGCGAGATCCTGCAACTCAAACTTGAAGCTCTGCCCAGCGCGGGCTACAGCTGGCAGGTCTCCAAGCAGAACGAGGAGCAGCTCAAGCTCCAGGGCAAACCGATATTCGAGCGACCGGACAAGAAGGTGATTGGCGGCAAGGTGACGCAGGTGTTTCGCTTCAAGGCGGAGGCGGCCGGCACCAGCAGCCTTGAACTGGAGTACAAACGACCGTTCGAGAAGGACAAGCCGGCGGCGAAAACCTTCAAACTGAAGGTGACGGTCGAGTAAGCGAACAAAGCGAAACCCCTCCCCCAACCCCCTCCCCTGCAAGGAGAGGGGGTTGGGGGAGGGGTTTCGCGACCATTATTTCCTCTTGTGCGACCGTAGAAGTTCCTCGACGTTCCAGATCAACACGGTGCCGTCGTTGCCGGCGCTCGCGAGCAGGCGACCATCCGCAGACACTGCCAACCGGTTGACACTCCCGCGGTGGCCCTCCAGCGTTGCGAGGATGTTGTAGTTGACCGTGTCGCACAGCCTCACCCGATGCCACGACGCGACCGCGAGGACGCGGTCCGACAGGCGCACGACGTCCCGGGCGTAGACGGTCTGGGGCAGGGCAATGGCACGCCCGCCTGGCACCTCCCAGGCGCGGACGTACCCATCAACCACACCGAGGAGCGTTTTCCCGTCCGCCGAGAAGGTGGGTGAGCCGAGGAAACCGCGCTCACCGCCGCGGCCGCGCAGCTGCCCTGTGGCGACCTCCCAGAACAGCAGCGTCGAGCCCTTCTCCGTCTCCTTGCCATCGCCCTTTTGCGGGCGCGGACGTTGCTGCGAGTGCGGGACGGGCACCGACGGGATCGTTTGGCCGGATACCAGTGTTTTGCCGTCCGGGGAGAACGCCAACGGGGCGCTCGCCTGCGCCTCCTTGCCGAAGCGGCGCAGTTCTTTGCGCGTGGGCAGATCGAAGAGGACGATCTCCGCCGCATCCCTTTCCCCCAGGAAGCAAGCCAGAGTTTTGCCGTCCGGGCTCAACGTGGGGTAGAGGAGCCACTGTTCGCCCGGTCCCGCTGGCTCATGCAGCCGGGGCAGTTCGCGGCCGGTCGCCGCGTCCCAGAGCAGACCGCCGTCGCCGATCAGGGTCGTGCCGTCGCGCGTGAAGGTCAGCGCCGGCCGGCTGCTGCCCGAGGGCCGCAGACGCCGGATCTCCTTGCCCGATCTCGACTCCCACAAGTGGATGAATGCCGACGCCCCGGCGGAGGCGAGCAGGCTGCCGTCCGGTGAGAACGCCAGGGTGGAGACGGGGCCGGAGGGGGCGTCCGAAGGGTCGATCTCCTTGCCGGTGGCGGTGTCCCAGCGGCGCAGGTCGGCGGAAACGAGCGTCTTACCGTCGGGGGTCAGGGCGAGCGTGGGCTGGAAATAGGCGAGGGGCAGATCGATTTTACTGATGGCCTTGCCCGTCGCTGTGTCCCAGACGTGCAGGCCGCCGTCGCTGGCGGTGGCCATCTTCTTGCCGTCGGGGGTCAGGGCGAGAAAGAGCGTGTGGCGAGCATGCACGCGGACAGGTAGGCGTTTGCCCGTCACCGTGTCCCACAACTGCGGATCGGCCGCGTCGGGGTCGGCGGCCGCCACGTTGGGGCACGCGATCACCGTCCTACCGTCAGGGGCGATGCTCAGGGTGACGAGTTCCAGTTCCTGGATCGGCAGCTCGCTCAGCAGTTTCCCGGTGGCCGCGTCCCAGCGTTTCGCCCAGGCGACGTTGACGGTGCCAGCCTGGACAGGCCGCCAGGACGTGGTCACGATCGTCTTGCCGTCGGGGGTAAAGGCGATCTGGCCGATGCCGATTTTCGAGTCGCCGAACGACAGCCGTTCCTTGCCCGTTGCCAGGTCGCGGAGTTTCACCCGCGTAATCTGCTGGCCCTGGGAATCCTCGCTGAATGCCAGCGCGATCGTCTTGCCGTCGGGCGAGAGGGCCGCCACGGTCCTGCCGACGCCGGGTTCACGGAATTGTGCCACCTGTTTGCCGGTGCGCACGTCCCAGAGATCGACCTGACCGAGCCGGGGAACGATCAGGAGCTTGCCGTCTGCGGAGAATTCACAGCGCGAAT
>DASPXY010000838.1:0-7695 GCA_035637055.1 Gemmataceae bacterium
CGAGTCGGCTCGCGCCTTGAGGTTTTTGATCTTTTCGACCTTCTCGAGGGGAGGAGCGGCCGCGGCGGGCGCCAGCAGCCAGATCGAAGTGAGCAAGGCGGCAGTCAGGGCCAGTTTCCGCCGCGAACCAGAGGGCGGAGAGCCGCCCGAAACGATCCCAGTGTCGCGCTTCAAGGTCACCCTCCCTCGGATAACGTCCCATCCTTGGTTCTGACAGGGAGTCACGTAGCTTAGAGTATAAAAGTTCCGCCTTGCCCAGTCAAACAGACGTTTTCGGTTGTTACAAAGATTTGATATTTGCTGCCGGGCCGTCGGCCTGCAGCACCACAGGACGCGCCCCGGTGTTGGAGGGCGGCGCCTTATCTGGTAGGGCGAGGCTCCTGCCGAGCCGCTTGATAGCCCGGCTCGGCAGGAGCCTCGCCCTCCCAAGGGCGCCGCTCTCCTTAGCGGCTCGGCAGGAGCCTCGCCCTCCAACACCGGCGCATGCGTCGGACTGAACCTGCGAAGCCGACAAGTCGCCGGGTTTCCGAAGCTGTTGCTTGATTCCCACATCCCCCAGGATAAAATTGTCTTACCAGCGAACACCCTGAAGTAGCGTTCCCGGAGCAGGCTGGGCGATAGCCAAGTCTCATCCCACCCCAGCAGTTGTCGGAACGGGGCTTCGCTCCGAGCAGTTGGTCGTTGTCAGTTTGTTCATTCTTCGCGATGACAGGGAACCGTCCTGGAGTTGCGAGCAACTAACAACTAACAGCCATCAACTCTTTTGCAGCAAAGGGAATGCCATGGAAAGTGCCCAAGCCGAGTTGGCCGCGCTGTCATCGGCCGATCGCCAACTGGTCGAGTCCTGGCTGCGCGAGTTCTTGCGGTCGTGGGACGAGAATCGTCTGGCTTCCTTTGTGCGCAAGTTGCCGGCCGCGGGCCACCCGTTGCGCCTGCCCGCCCTCGTGGAAATGGTCAAACTCGACCTGCGCGAGCAGTGGAAACGCGGGCGGCGCGCCATCGTCGAGGCGTACCTCAAGGTGTACCCGGAACTCGGCGGCCAGGACACCGCACCCGTCGGCCTGATCCTCGCCGAATACGAGATGCGCGTCCAGGCCGGGGCGACGAAGGATCTGCCGCACTTCGCGCGCCGCTTCCCGCAGCAGTTCCCCGCATTGCAACGCCTCGTCCGCGAGGCGCGCGGCGGAGGCCCTGCCGTGGAACTGGTGCAGGCCAAGGAGGCCACGGTCGAGCCGGAGCCGGGAACCCGTTGGCCTTCCCATCCGCCGAACGTCCCGCTGACGCTGCCCGAGCGCTTCGGCCGCTATTGCATCGTCAAGCAACTGGGCCACGGCGGCATGGGCGCTGTTTACCTGGCGAACGATCTGGACCTGGAGCGGCGCGTGGCGCTGAAGGTGCCGCACCTCACCCCCGAGGACGGTCCCGAGGTGCTCGAACGCTTCCGTCGCGAAGCACGAGCCGCCGCCAAACTGCAGCACCCCAACATCTGCCCGGTCTACGAGGTCGGCGAGATCAACGGCGTCTCCTACCTGACGATGGCCTTCATCGAGGGCAAGACGCTCGCGGAACTGCTCAAGGGCGGCAAGTCCCTCGCGCAGCGCGACGCGGTGGCTGTGGTGCGGACGCTCGCCCAGGCCTTGCAGGAAGCGCATAACCGCGGCATCATCCATCGCGACCTGAAGCCGTCGAACGTGATGATCAACGAACGCGGAGAGCCGGTCCTCATGGATTTCGGCCTGGCCCGCCGCCTCGACGATTCCGTGCGCCTGACCCGCATGGGCGAGACCATGGGGACGCCGGCGTACATGCCGCCCGAGCAGGTCGAGGGCAAAATCGACGCGATGGGCCCTGGCTGTGACATCTACAGCCTCGGTGTGATCCTCTACGAGTTGCTGACCGGGCGCGTGCCGTTCGAGGGCCAGATGGCGATGGTGCTGGCCCAGATCCTCACCCAGGAACCGCGGCGGCCGTCGGCTCTCCGGCCCGACCTCGACTCGCGTCTGGACGCCATCTGCCTGCGAGCGCTGCAGAAATCGATCCAGGACCGCTACCCCAACATGGCCGATTTCGCCGTGGCGCTGACCGGCTACCTGCGCACCTCGGCGCCGGTGGTCGATATCACCAGCCCGATGGGGCCGACGATTACTCTGCCGCACGGCATCCAGCAGGGCAAGGATTTCCAGCATGCACCCACTCAGCCGTTGCCCGAGGAAGGCATCCGCAAGCACGGTCCGAGGGCTCCTCTGGCCCCGATTCCCATTGAACTGCTCAAGCGAGGCAAGAGCCGCAAGCTCCTCCTCTGGGGAGTGATCGTTGCCCTCGTCGCGACCCTGGGGATCGTCGTAACCCTGATCCTCCTGAGCCTCAAATCCGATCCCGCCGCGCCGGCTGGTCCCAAGTTGCATCGCGGCAAGACGGTGGCCCAGTGGGCTGAGGCGCTCAAGAACGGCGATGCCAAGGTTCGGGATGAGGCAGCCGCGGCCCTCGTCGAGGTCCAGGCAGAGGCCGTTCCGCTTCTGGCCGCAGCCCTCAAGGAAGGGAAGGCGGAGGTGCGCATCACGACGGTGAAGGCGCTGGGGCGCATCGGCAAGAGCGCTGTTCCGGCCCTGCCCGAGTTGCTCGGCGCTTTCCAGGATGCCGACGCCCACCTGCGCGAAGCGGCCATTCTCGCGGCCGGCGAGATTTGCGGGCAGGCCAAAGCCTGGGGCACGGACGTGCTGGAAGCGCTGTGCCAGCGCCTCAAGAGCGATACGGAACCGCGCGTGCGCGGCGCCGCGGCGACTGCTCTGGGCGGCACGGACGGCACCGCCCCGATTGTGCAGGCGGCGATGGCGAGCGCGCTGAGGGACGACGCCAGCGTCTCGCTCCGTAAACAGGTCGCCCGTGCCCTGGGGCGCATGGGCGACAAGGCCATCGGGCAACTGCGTGAGGCCCTCAAGGACGATAGTCACGTTGTCCGCCTCGAAGCGCTCACGTCTTTGAAGTCGCTGAGCGATACCGTCGCGGCGGAAGCCATCCCGGAGTTGACGCGCTGTGCCGCGAGCGAGGATGACCAGGTGCGGAGAGTTGCGCTCGATACGCTTACCGACATCCTGAAGAAGGAGAACAGTCTGCTGCGTCGGGGGGTTGTGGCGCTCGCCCGTGTTGGGCTGGGGCAGAACGGTCGGGCGCTCGTTCCCGATCTGGTCAAGGCCCTCAACGACCCGGATGAGGAGTTGCGCTTCCACGCCGCAGTGGCCCTCAGCTGGCTCAGGGATGAGGCAAGCCCCGCTGTGGAAATGCTGATCGACGGACTCAAGTCCGAGAAGCTCAGCTGGCGCCGGCAAGCGGTGGTGGCCGTGGGGCGCATCGGTCCCCTCGCCCGGGACGCAGTCCCGACGTTGCGCGCGTACCTGGCCGATCCCGATGAGGAAACTCGCTTCAATGTAGCGGTCGCCTTCTGGAATTTGCAAGCAGCCTCGGAGCAGGCTTTGTCCGACCTGGTCAAACGGTTGGCGGACAGGCAGGAATCGATGCGCGTGCGTACCCAGTCCGCAGTAGCGATTTCGGGGATCGGCTTTAGTCCTGAATACAAGGACGCGATGCCGACCATTCTCGACGTTGTCCGCGACCGGGACGAGAGGCCGCTCGTACGCGAGCGGGCGCTGTGGGCAGTGGAAACCTACCTTCGCAATACCAACGCCGATGAGGGGGGACCGGTCTATCAACTCCTGCTTGACCTCCTCAACGAACCGGCCGCGAAGGAGACGAAGCTGGTGCGATACGACGCCGCCTACCAGCTGGGGCTGTTCCAGCGCAGCGACGCCCCCGTGAAGGCGCTCGATGTGCTCTCCGAGTTCCTCAAGGATTCCAGTGTCAAGGCCACTCTCAGCGGGCGGGCCGACAAGTTGCGCGATGATCGCATCATGGCGGTCGAGGCCCTGGCGCACATCGGCGTCCAAAGGCTGATGCAACGGCCCGAGATTGTCGAACAGCTGCGCAGACTCGATGCGGACCCCAATGTCACCGACGAGTTCTCGCGCCGGATCAAGAAGTTGCTCGACGACCTCAAGGCGCCGTAGTGCCCTCGCTGGCGCTTCGGGCTCCCAAACATCAGTCCGCACCACTTTTCCTGGCTCTCCGAACATCCTGGCTGGCTGCGCGTCTTTCAAGCGGGCATCGCAGAGGAGAAGCAAGGCGTCGGCCCGTGAGCGGCTGAAAGGCTACGCCCGTCCCGCCAGGATGAACGACCGCCATGAACGACCTGCGCCTGTGGAGACTGCTGCGGCAAGAACCGGCGCCCGCCGAGGAGTTGACACCACTGCTGCGCGAGTTGGCCGCCCTGCCGCTGCGCGATCGGTTGCCGTTCCTTGGCGTGCTGCCCGGCGCCCTGGAGCACCCTGACGCCGAGGTGCGTGCTGCGGCGGCGGCCTGCCTGCGCCAGGCCAGCGGCACCCTTGCCTTTCGCCAACTCGTCCGCGCCCTGCACGACGCTGATGGTCCGGTGCGCCTCGCCGCCGCCGAGGCCCTGCGCCAGTCGGCGGAAGGCGATCCGCCGCGCTGGGTTCATGCCCTGTTCCATCCCGATGCCGAGGTGCGTCGCTTCGCCGCTCTGCACCCGCAGTCGCCGCTGCCCGCATGGTACGCCCTCTATCTGCTGGCCGACCCCGCCTGCGCCGCCGATCTGCTCCCGCGTCTGCAAGACCAAACGCCGCCCGGCCGTGTGCTGCCGCTCCTGCTCGACGGCGTGGAGCGCAGCCAGGTGCCGCACGGGACCGCCCGCCAGCTGTTGGCCGCCATGTCCTGGCAGGAGTGCTTCCGTGGCCTGAGTCGCGGCCGCGCCCGGGACGCCGTGCAGGTCTCGCAAATTCACGCCCGCGCCGCCGCCGACACCGCTGACCCCCTCCAGGCCGAACTGCCCCCCGATACCCTCGATGACGTCATCGCTCTGTTCTGGCCTCCCGTCGCGGATGCGGCGGCCAGCGCCGAGGCCTTTTTCGAGAAGATGTGCAACGGCATGGTCGGCCTCGACCGAGAGGAGCGCGGCCGCATTACCGCCTCCCTGCTGGTGATCGCCGCCCGGCGCGGCTGCTGGCATCCCCGTGCAGCCGAAGTTTGCGCCATTTTCTATCCCGCGATGATGCAAATCGGCTGGATCCCGCGTGACCAGCGCTACCGGGCGCTGCGCGGCTTCTATGCTCTCGGCACGCGCTGCCCGCGCTCCGAGGACAAAACCGTCCGCTCCCTCCTCGACGCCGACGTCTATCGCCGTCCCGCCGGGGAACTCGATCTCTGGGCCGTCGGTGCCCTGCTCCACCTCGTCCGCAAAAGCCCTTACGAACGGCTTCAAAAGTGGTTCAGCCTCGAGGAGATTGTCGAGTCGTTTCTGCACGATATGGAGCACTCGGCCCCCTTCTTCTGCCTTGCCGACGATTCCCCAAAGGGCCGACAATTCTTGATTAACGAGATCGGAAAACGACGCCGTTCGCGTCGGGCGCTCCTGAACGCTCTGCTGATTCACGCCGTCACGGCGGACGCTCTTGACTTCCTCGACATGCTCGACGGCAAGGCGGCGGTGCAGGTCTTCGCCGAACTCGTCGGCCTCTCCGGGCGACCGGGCATGAAACTGTCCGAAAACAAGACGCGCGTCCTGGCCGGCCTCCTCGCCGCGCGCATCGCGACTGGCGGCCCCGTCGGCGGCTTCCTCTACGCCTGGCTGCAGATGCCGGCACCGGAGGAGTTCGATCTCGGCCTGCGCATCCTCGGCGAACTGGCTCGCACCCTGGAGAGCGACGCCCTCCCAACATCGGCCCTGGGCCTGGACGCGACGGCGCTGCGCAAATTGCTGACGGCCATTTCGTGGTGCGCCGGCTTCCCCTACGGCAAGGAGGTGCAGCTGGCGCACACCCTGGCAGGCCACACCGACAAGGACGTGCGTGCCTGGGCGCAGGCCCGTCTCGCCACACCGGCGGAGCCGCCCGCCGGCCTGCGCCGCCGCGCGGGCGACGATGTCGCCACCATCCCGAAGCATGGGGTGCGCATTATCGCCCAGTGCAAGGAGGACGAGCTGCACCGTGAACTGGTCGTCCGCGGTTGCCTCGGCGGGCCGGTCGTCGGGTTGGCGGAGGCGCTGGCGCGGCGTGGCCCGCCGGCACGGCCGCACCTGGAGATCTGCGTCGGCCTGCTCGCCTGCCACGATTCTCCCGATCAGGTCGCCGAGGCATTCGCCCGCTTCAGCGGCACCGATCCCGCGGTTTTGCGCCGCATCGACGAATGGGCGGTCAAACTGTGGTTGCCCGAGAAAAACCTGCCGCTGCTGGGTCACGCCTGGCTGTATCGCTGGGAGGAACACACCTTCGCCCTGTATGCCCTGCTCATCACGGGATGGCCTGGCGGGCTGCACGAAGCGCTCGCCTTCGCGCGCACGCTGACCGCGCCGGCGATGGCCCGGAGCGTCTGGGAGGCCGTCGCCCTGTTGCTGGGGATCTGGCGCTGGCGCGACAAGAAGCAATTCCATGCAGCTTGCACCGAGGAACTGGGCCGCGTCCTGATCGACACTCTGGACATGGATCTCGGCGACGTGGCGGCGCGGCTGCTCGTCCTGTTTCACGAAGCGGGCGCCGATCCGCCGCTTGTGCAGGAGTGGAAGCAGGCCGTCACGCTGCGTCTGCCGGACCTCAGCGATGAGGTGCGGCGGATCATGCAGTTCTGGGTGGATGCGACCGGGCTGGCCGCGGCGACGACGGTACGGCGCCGCCCGCCGTCGCCGAGCCGCGCCGAAGTGCTCGCCCGCATCCGCCGTTCCCTCGAACTCGATGAGCTGGAAGCGTTTTGCTGCCATGAGGACGTGGCCGTGGTCGAGGAGGCCGCCCTGCGTTTGCTGGAACTGAGCGAGGCCGGCGCGACGCGGTTGCTGGGACTGCTGCAGCGCACGCCGCCACCGCCGCTGGTGTCTATCCTCGCCGCCACCGCCTCGCTCTGGCCCGAGGGTTCCTCTCTGACTGGCCTGCGGGCCTTCATCGTCGATCCGACCCGTCCGCCGGAGCCGCGCTTCCTGGCCGGGCTTTCGCTGGTGCAGCGCGGGGAGAACGACTTGCTCGACGCGGTGCTGGTCGCCGCTTGCGCCGACGACGGCCGCGCCTGGTTTCGGCGGGAACACTGGCAGCAGTTACTCGACCTGGGTATCACCGAGAAGCAGTTGAGCCTGCGCCTGGCCGCCTCGCCGCACCCGCATGCGTACAGCCCGGCGGTCAAGTTCCTCACCGTCTGCAGGCGACGCAGCGAATCCGTGCGACAGTCGCTGTTGACGTTCCTGGAGGGCGGCACGAGCAGGATGCGCGAGTTGCGCGTGCAGGCGGCGGCGTGGCTGCGCTGGTACGGCGACGACGCGGGCTTCTTCCTCCTGCTGCAGAACGAATACGAGGCGAAGACACCGCAGACGCCCCCCCTGCTCGTGGGGGCCGCCCCGGAGTTGATCGAGGCAACCGTGACCGCCGCCTTGACTGCCGGCAACTCCGCCCTGCCCGAGCCCGTGCTGCTCGATCTCCTCCACGCGGAGGGCGTGGACGCCGCGGCGCGCGGCGGCGCCTACGCTCAGCTTCTCAGCGACGGCGTCGTGGACGTCGTCAAGACAAGCGTGCTGACGGCGCTGGGGCCGAGTACGCTGCGCGCTCACAAGCTGCGCCGGCTGGCCGAGTCGTTCGCCTGGGGCGTGCA
>DASPXY010000839.1:0-3573 GCA_035637055.1 Gemmataceae bacterium
GTTCAGGGGCGAGAATATCGTCCAGTCCTGCCCGACTTGGAGGGACGCGTTCTTCCAGTCCAAACGCCCGAAGGCAAGCCGGAGGCGGATGATATCCATACTGATGGCGTTCGTGAGGGCATCCTTGCCTCCGAAAAAGTCCAACTCCACCGTGCCGCTCAGCTTCGCGCCGGCCACCGTGGGCCCCTGGTACCGCAGGCCGAAGCGCGACTGGCGCAACGTCATGCCGAAATTCTCGTAGGGATCGGTACCCCGCTTGGTAGCCAAAAGCGGAATATCTTCAATATTCACGCCGGCAGTGTTGTAGAAGGTATTCCAAAGGACATTGCCATAGACTTGCAGCGGGAATCGCGCCGCCGAGGACACCGGCGGCGGCGCTTCCTGCGGCTTCGGAGTTTGCGCTACAGGCATCGCCTGGGCCATTACTGCCGGGATCACGCGTACGCCGTCCATGGTGGCAGCGCCCCCGGGGTTCATCCGCGCCAGCTCGGAATCGGTCAGCACCCCTTTTTGATACAACATGGATGCCAGCAGACGGACGGACTCGGTAGAATCCGCTCGCTCCACCTGCTCCAATTCTTGGCTCGTCAGCACTCCTTTCCCGGCCAGGATTCGGGCCAACTGCGCGGCTGGACCCTGCGCGTAGACCGGCAGACAGGCAGCGGAAGCAAACAGCACGAACACGTGTACAAGCTTACTCATGTGAGGTTTCTCCTACTTTGTGATAAAAGCCTCCAGCCAGATGCCTGTAGAGTATACTTGCTGGACCGAAGTTGACAAGACTTGTGTTGCATCGGTTGTATCGTTAGCTCTAACCCGGCGAAGCCGGAACCAAACAGGCAAACGATCCTCGCTCAGCGCAATCCATTTATCGGGTGGCGTCGCTTGGCGAGCCGCGACTTGGCGAGAGATCCAAGGCAGGCCGCGATACCAAAACCATTTCTCGCCAAGACGCCAGGCTCGCCAAGGCCGTGAAAGGCAGTGGCCGGACCAGCCTTACTTGACGGCCAGCCAGGCCAGGAAGAGGCCGTCCGGTTCCACGTCTTCCCAGTACGAGATGAACTGGCTGCGGACTTCGCGGCAGTGGCGGGCCAGCAGCCGTTCCAGTTGTTTGCGGCCGAACCACTTCTCCCACTCCGGCGTTTCCAGCTTGCCCCAATATTCGGAGTTCTTGTCGATGACGACGATGCGGCCGCCGGGCCGCACCACCCGGCACATCTCGCTCACGGCTGCGTCCACTTCCACCGCGTGCTCCAGCGATTCGGTGGCGTAAGCGCCGTCGAACCAGGCGTCCTCGAACGGCAGCTCCGTCATGCTGCCGGCCCGCGTGCGGATTTCCGCGGGCACAAACCGCAGCATCTCCTCGGAGATGTCCAGGCCCCACACCTCGCAGTCCGGGTGGCGGTCCTTCACGATGCGGGCGAAACGCCCCTTGCCGCACCCGATGTCCAGCACCCGCCCGCCGCCGACATCGCCCAGGTGGTCCAGCACCACCTTGACGTGGAAGATGCGCGGGTCGATGGTGGAGGGGAAGCTCTCCTCGTCGGCCGCGGCGCGGTCGAACGAAGAGCGGATGCGCCGGCGCAGATCCGGCGTCAGTTGCGCCCGGTCCCCGCCTCCGCCGAACAGCCGCCGCCAGTCCAAGCCTAGGCTCTCGTGAGGAACACCGGCAGCCCCGCCCGGCTGTCGTAACGCGGGCGGTACCGGTCCTGGTTGTACATGGTGTCCACGTCCACGCGGCGCGGCCCCAGCTTCGGGTTGGGGATCGCCTCCATGGAGTAGCAGCCGTTGTTGAGGGCGGTCATCTTGCCGTGCTGGCCGCGCTCGACGCAATCCATGGCCATGCCGGCGAAGGTGGAGGCGACCAGCTTGTCCACAAAGTCCGGGCTGCCGGAGCGCAGGTCGTAGGTCAGGTCGCTCACGATGGTGTCCTCGCCGCACAGTTTCTTGATTTCGCCGCTGAGGTCCTCGGCCACGCTCATCTTCTTGCGGTGGCCGAAGGCATCGGGTTCCCCGTACTCCTGCACAGTGTAGCCCTCCCACTCAGCGCCCTCGGAGAGGATGACCAGGGAGTAGGTGCTGGGGTTGTTGCACTTGTCGGCGGCGAGCAGGTCCACCAGCTTGTTCAGGTTCACCGTAAATTCCGGGATACAGCAGCGCACGTTGGTGACCAGGGCCGTGTACAGCGCCGTGTAGCCGGCGTCGCGGCCGAACACGCGGAACACGCCGATGCGTTCGTGCGAACCCAAGGTGGTGCGCTGGCGGTCAATCGCATCCATCGCGCGCGAGATGGCGGTGGAGAAGCCGATGCAGTATTCGGTGTTGCGCACGTCGTTGTCCATCGTCTTGGGCACCGCGATGACCTTCATACCCAGGCGGTCGAGCTCGGCGGCGTAGCTCAGCGTATCGTCGCCGCCGATCGCGACCAGGTAATCCAGGCCCAGCGTCTCGATGTTCCTGAGCACGGCCTTGGAAATGTCGTAGACCTGTGTGGTCTGACCCTTCTTCGTGAATTCGAGCACCGGGAAGGTCTGCCCCTCCAGCACCGGGGGCAGCTTCTTCATCTTCGACGGATTGGTGCGGGAACTGTGCAGGTAAGTGCCGCCGGTGCGGTCGATGCTGCGGGTGTTGTCCCGGTTCAAGGGCAGGATGTAGCGGCTGCGGCTGACGGGGTCCTCGAGATTGACATGCGTCAGGCCCTCCCAGCCGCGCCGGATGCCGATCACTTCACAGTCGATCTCGCTGCCCCGGTAGACCACGGTCTTGATGACGGAATTCAGGCCGGGGACGTCGCCCCCGCCGGTAAGGATACCGATACGCTTCGCGAACATGAACACTCATTATAAAGCACGGTAGGACGGGGCTTTCGCCATGCTTTCGGATCCGCGGGGAGGCGTCCTCAGCCCGCCTTCTTGCGCTTCTCTTCCGGCTTGCCGGGGCGACGGCTTCCTTTCAGCTTGGCCCCGAGCACCATGCCGAGCGGGATCGCCGACGCCCACAACGCCAGCTTGAATTTCGACGCGCGCGGCTTGGGCAGATCGGGAGGCACCACAGACGCCTCGTGGGTGGGGCGGAGGGCTTTCCCCATCTTCATCTTCTCCATGTCGTAAGGGAACTGCTTGCCGCAGTCCAGGCAGACCACGTAGGTTTCCCCGCTGACCGCCCCGGCCTTGGTGACAGGGGTCAGGGGCCGCGTCAGCCGCGAGTGCGCGCAGCGGAACAGCAGGTTGGCCAGACTGTCTATCATGTGTGGGATACCCCGCTTCTATTGTCTCAAAGGACGGTGTGGCCGGCTGCCTCAGGGACGAGCGCTGAACCGATTTGGGGATTTCCGACGCGTCAGGCCCACCAACCGCTCCCTCGCGGTTCCCTCGCGGTCGCGGCTCGGTTTCGCGCGTCGCGTGTTGGCAGTGAATACAGAGCCGCGACCGCAAGACATCTGAGTTAGTCCGTCAAGAGAAAGCTCCCGAGTTTTCCACAGGTTTTTTGGGATTATTTGTAAGCCGCGCCTCCGTGGCGGCGAGCAATCGCAGCGGCAGCCCGTTGCGCGGTGATTTCGGCATAGGCCTCTCC
>DASPXY010000840.1:0-10939 GCA_035637055.1 Gemmataceae bacterium
AGCGACGGTTCAAGGAAATGGACAAGATGGGTGACACGGCCGAGGCGGCGAGCGAGAAGTTCAAGGCGCCCCAGCCCCAGCTGTTCCAGATCATCACCGAAGGCATCCTCGGCGGCGAGCTGAACTGGGGGTTGGTCATCACCGGCGCCCTGATTGCCGTGGCGATGGAGCTGATGGGCGTGTCGGCGCTGCCGGTCGCGGTGGGCATGTACCTCGGCTTGGGCACGGCCACGCCCATCTTCATCGGCGGCCTGCTGCGCTGGGGGACGGACAGGTGGCGCGGCGTCTCGGCGTCGGAGGCCGAGACGGAAACCAGCCCTGGCGTGTTGCTCTCCAGCGGCTACATCGCCGGCGGTACGCTGTGCGGCCTGATCATCGGCTTCTTCGCCATGCTGCCCAAGGCGTTCCGCGATTTCCTCGACGCCGGCGCTCACTTCGGCGAAGGCTACTCCGAGTCCGTCGCGGCCAAGCTGCTGTCGCTGGTCATGTTCGTGGGGCTCGGAGCGGTTCTGTTCTGGGTGGGCACGCAGCGTGCCCCAGCCCCGGAGGAACTGTCGAATTCGGGCGACTCTCCCTCTGGCTCGCCGCAACCCCCACCTTCGAGAAGCGGACCCGAATAGCATAAGGAGTCAATCCGGATCATGAAAACGCTCGTGTGTACCCTGACCCTGGTAGGACTGGCCGTGACAATGTCTGCTCAGCGCGCCCGCGCCGATGAGGGGTTGTGGCTGTTCAACAACCCCCCGGTGAAAATCCTGAAAGACAAGTATCAGTTCGAGCCGCCGGCCAGCTGGCTCGAGCACGTCCAGAAGTCGTCGGTGCGCTTCAACAGCGGCGGCTCCGGCTCGTTCGTCTCCGCCGACGGCCTGGTGATGACCAATCATCACGTCGGCCTGGGCGCCCTGCAAAAACTCAGCAAGAAGGGCAAGGACTACGTCAAGGATGGCTTTTATGCAAAAACACTTGCCGAGGAATTCAAGTCGGTGGACGAGGAATTGAACGTCCTCATGGAGATCGTCGATGTCACCGCCAAGGTCAAGGGCGCGGTCACCGACAAGATGACTGCCGAGGAAGCCTTTGAAGCGAAACGCGGCGTCATCGCCCAGATCAAAGCCGAGTCCCTCAAGAAGACCGGGCTGCGCAGCGACGTTGTCACGCTCTACCAGGGCGGCCAGTATCATCTCTATCGCTACAAGCGCTACACCGACGTTCGCCTCGTCTTCGCCCCCGAACAGCAGATCGCGTTCTTCGGCGGCGACCCGGACAATTTCGCCTATCCCCGTTACGACCTCGACATCTGCCTCTTCCGCGTTTACGAGGATGGCAAGCCGGCCAAGATTCAGCATTACCTCAAGTGGAGCAAGGAGGGCATCCAGGACAACGAACTGGTGTTCGTCTCCGGGCACCCCGGCCACACCGACCGCCTCAACACGGTCGCCGACCTGGAATATCAACGCGACATCCGCTACCCGTTCGCCCTGCAGCGCCTCAATCGTTTGGAGGTGATGCTGTCGGTCTACAGTCTCCGCAGCGCCGAGAATGAGCGCAAGGCCAAGGATATGCTGTTCAGCGTCGCCAACAGCCGCAAGGCGTACTACTGGGGCCTGCTGGGGCTGCAAGACGCCGCCATCATGGCCAAAAAGAAAGCGCAGGAGAAAGCCTTGCGCGCCGCCGTGGCCAGCAAGCCAGAGCTGAAAGACCTGGCCAGCGCCTGGGACACGGTCGCCAAGATTCAGAAAATTCGCGCCGCCAACGCCAAGCGGTACAACCTGCTCGAAGGCGCCCAGGGTTTCAACAGCCATCTGTTCGGCTATGCTCGCACCATCGTTCGGGCGGCGGACGAACTTGCCAAGCCTGACGAGAAACGGTTGGAGGAGTACGCTGACTCGGGCCTGGAGTCGCTCAAGCTCCGGTTGTTCTCCGGGCGGCCCCTCGACAAAGATTTTGAGATCACCAAACTCGGCGACTCACTCGGCTGGCTGTGTGAGCAGATCGGCTACAAGGATCCGCTCGTGCAGAAGGTGCTTGCCGGCAAGTCCGCCAACGTGCGCGCCTTTGACCTCATCTCGGGCACGAAACTCTTCGACGTGGCGTATCGCAAGGAACTCTTCGCGGGCGGTCAGAAGGCCGTCAGCGCCTCGCAGGATCCGATGATCCTGCTCGCCAAGCTGGTCGATGCCGAGTCGCGCAAGGTGCGCAAGGTTCTCGAATCGCAGTACTCCGAGCCGAACGAACAGGCCTACGACAAGATCGCGACCGCCAAGTTTGCCGTCGAGGGCACCAACACCTATCCGGACGCGACCTTCACGCTGCGGCTGTCATTCGGACAGGTGAAAAGCTACATCGAGGACGGCAAAAAGATTCCATTCCAGACGACGCTCGGGGGCCTGTACGAAAGGGCGGAAGCGGACAAGTATCGCCACCCGTTCGATTTGCCGCAGCGCTGGATCGACCGCAAGGACAGGTTGAACCTCAAGACGCCGTTCAACTTCGTCTGCACGGTGGACATCATCGGCGGCAACTCCGGCAGCCCGGTGATCAACCGCAACGCCGAGGTGGTGGGGCTGATCTTTGACGGCAATATCCAGTCGTTGGTGTGGGACTTCATCTACACCGAGGAGCAAGGGCGGTCGGTGGCGGTCCACACGCACGGGATCGTCGAAGCGCTGCGAGCGATTTATGACGCCGGCCCACTTGCGGACGAGCTAGTCAGTGGCAGCAGAACGCGTGTTGAACGCAACGGTCAGCGCTGAGTTTTCGCCGTGTGACAAACAAAGAGTTCCGGGCCAACACTCCGGAGCGCGGGCGTCCCGCCCGCATGGCAGAGCGGGCGGGACGCCCGCGCTCCGGAGTGTTGGCCCGGAACTCAAAGCCCACGGGCCGCGGCCCGTGGGCTTGCCTCCACAACACTTGACGGCTGCCTCTCCGACGGCGTAGACTAATTTTCACACGATTCCCCCGCAGGTCTTCGCGGGCGCCGGGTCCATCCCCGGATGCCACCTCGCCGTCGCACCTTCGCACCTCCTGATTTCACAACTCGGTGTGTCCGTCCTGGCAACATCTTTGTTTCCGGAGGAAGCCCGCCATGTCGTTCTCACCTTCGTGTCCGGTCCGGGTGCGGTTCATGGGCGCAGCGGCGGTCGTGCTCGCCGGCGCGCTCGCCGTTCTCGCACTCGCCGACCCGCCCGCTCGCTCCCAGGCGCCGCCCTGGACACAGCCCAGCGACGACGAACTGCGCGCCGCGCTGTCCCGTGTGCCGGTCGTCGGCATCGACGACGAGAAGCCGAACCCCAGCGCGGACGTGAACAAGAAGCGCCTCCTGTCGGTGGCCGAGGCGAGCAGGCAGCGAACGACGGCTCAGAACCCGGACGGGTTCGTGCGTCAGCTGATCGCGACGCGGTCCGACCTCGCCGGTCTGCCCTTCCGCATGGGCAAGGATTGTGTCGCGACCAAGGCCCACGCGCAGGTACTCGAATCCCTTGCGGATCGGACGCGCTTCGCGTTGCGCGTCGCCCAGGAAGCAGGGGACGGCCGCCAGCGCGGGGAAAAACGGCCCGATTTCGGCCTGTTCTGGGGCTTGCTAGAGGACTGGGAGACGCTGCGTCTGCCGAAGACGACGGACATGCTGCCGGCGCTACAGCAACTCCTCGTGGTTGAGAGCCCGGCGGCGCGCAGCGAGTTGGTCGGGTTCTTGCGACAACGAACAGGGCCAGAGACCAGCGTTGCGCTGGCTCAGCGGGTCGTGTTCGACCTTGACGCTCAGATCCGGCAGCAGGCGCTGGCGGCACTGAAGGCTCGTCCCGTCGAGGAATACGCTCAGGTGCTCGTGGATGCGCTGCGCTACCCGTGGGCGCCGGTGGCCGGCCGCGCCGCCGAGGCGATGGTATCGCTGAACCTGAAGCAGCTGACGCCGAAGCTCGTAGACGCCCTGGCGACCGCGGACCCCACCGAGCCGTTCGTCATGGACTTCCTGGGCAACAAGGTCCATCAGGTGCGTGAGCTGGTACGCGTCAACCACCTCAACAACTGCATGTTGTGCCACCCCGCCTCGACGGACACGAAGGATTTGGTTCGCGGCCGGGTGCCCATCCCAGGCGAAACGCCACCGCCGCCAGGATCCTACGGCAGCAACCCGGACGGCATTGTCGTGCGCGCCGATGTAACCTATTTGCGACAGGATTTCTCGCTCATGGAGAAGGTCGCCGAACACGGCACCTTCCCCGAAATGCAGCGCTTCGACTACTTCGTCCGCACCCGACGGCTGACGGAGGCAGAGTTGGAGGCGTGGCAGGCGCGGCAGAAGAACGCGGCGGCGCGGCCGCTGTCCCAGCAGCGTCAGGCGATCCTGTTCGCCCTGCGCGAACTGACCGGCCGCGATGTGGGCACGACGGCCGCTGCCTGGCGGCAGGTCGTCCGCACAACTCGACCCTGACGAGCGGGGATCGTCCATGACAACCATGCGACCGGAGCGACAAGTGGCTCGCTTGTCGCTTGCGGGAAGAACTCGATGACGCATGTGACAACCGTGGAACCAAGTCCTCGCGGCAGGAGGGGTGGGTAATGCCCTTGACAGCGGGCAAACGCGCGGGAGAATGTCCGTGTTGAGGGCACTCAGGACAGCCAGGAGCAGTAGCTCTTCAGAGTCTCTAACTTCTTGTGGCGGCAGGTTGCAAACCTACCGCCACATTCTGTTCGTGCCTTGAACATGTTGTGCCGCTACATCTGGGTTGGGAGAGACGAGGCCGCCATGACTGGACTCGACGCGCTACAATCGGTGCAATTTGTGACCAAGAACGGCAAACGCCTTGCCGTTTTGAGCGCTGACGATTGGGAAAGTCTGATCGAATGGCTGGAAACCGTTGAGGACGCCCAGATCGCGCGGCAAGCCTTTGCTGCCTTGAAAGCGGCCAAGGGCAACCGCCACCGCGCAGGCTGGTTGGAGTGGGATGCGGTAAAGGACGAACTCCAATGAGCCGCTTGAAAGTGTATGTCACCCCGACGACATGGAAGGAAATCAAGGAGCTTCCCGGCAAGGTGCGGCAACGCATCCGCAAAGCTGTCGAGGGCTTGGCCGAGAATCCACGCCCGGCGAAGAGCAAAGCCCGCACAGTGCCCGATCTTCAAGCGGAGATTCGCCGGCTCAGAATCGACCGGTGGCGAATCGTCTACGCCATCACCGAAGCTGACGGAATCGTCGATGTCCTGGCGGTACGGAAGCGCCCACCTTACGATTACGGCGACCTGGCTGCACTGCTCGAGGACTTCCCCTTGAAGTAGCGCAACGAGCCCAAGTATGCCCTGGAAAATCGTCGAACGTAATCTCGGCCGCGCCGGCGGCGTCAAGCAGCGCACCGACCGCCAGCGCGCCTGGGATCGCAAGTACGGCGACGGCGCCTGGGCGGTCGGCTACGTCCTCGATGGCGAATTTGTCCTTCAGGAGACGGCGCTCGAATCGGTTTACTACCGCAGTTACGAGCAGCACTTCCGCGACCACCCCGAGGATCTCGCCGAGCTGCTGGCCTCGGCGAAGGCCCTGCGCAACCCGCATGCCGAGGCGACCACCGGCGTCGATCTGCAGGTGCCCGCGATCCTGCAGTACCTCCAGCGCCACGGGCTCAAACTGAGCGGCACCGAGGTCGTCGATATCGGCACCTGGCAGGGGCAGTGTTCGCACCCGCTCAGCGTTCGCCTCAGCCCGCTGCACCTCAAGTGTGCTCTCGATCCGAAGCTCACCCTGGAAAGGTTCTGGCAGACGAAGAAATGCCTGGCCGTCTGGGAGGATGACCAGGAGTAAGGTATGCGATGCGTTTAGCGACGCTTCGGAGAAGCGTGTGGGGAACGCTTCTCCGAAGCGTCGCTAAACACTAGCCGTCGCGATAGCGCCGTCGCACTGCCGGGATGAGATAGTCGTCAAAGGCGCGATCCAGGTCATAGCCGGGCCGCCACTCCCAATCGGCGCGGGCGGCAGAGTCATCCACATCGAGCGGCCAACTATCGACGATGTTCTGTCGCTTCGCGTCCGGTGCGAAGGTCACGAGCGACTCGGGGAATGCGTGCAGAATGCGCTCGAAGAAGCCGCTGGCCGACGGATTGAAACTGCCGATGTTGTACATCTCGCGCGTCAGCCGTCCGCGCGGCGCAGCCTCCAGGCGCAGCAGAGCCTCGATCGCGTCGGGCATCGCCATGAACGGGATGCGCGTATCCTCGCGCACGAAGCAGGCGTACGGCGTGCCGGCCGCGGCGGCGTGCAGCATCTCCGGGGCGTAGTCGCTCGTGCCGCCGGTCGGCACCGTGAAAGCGCTGATCAGGCCCGGGAACCGCAGTCCGCGAAAGTCGAGATGGCCGGCCGTTTCCTGGGCGTCGAGCTGCCGATAGTAGCGGGCGTAGTAACGGCCGAGGCGCTCACAGTAGAGTTTGTTGATCCCATACATGGTGCGCGGTTCGCACCATTCGTCTTCCTTGACCTTGGCGGCGCGGCGCTTGGTCTGCAGGTCCGGCAGACCGTAGACCGCGATCGAGCTGGGGTAGAGAAACTTGATCTCGCGCTGCTGCTGTCGGGCCTGGCCGACGCCCAGCTCCAGCAGGTTGAGGGTGCCATCGACGTTGACGCGGTGAGCGAGGCGCGGCTGCCGCTCCGATTTGGTAGAAAGCAGAGCGGCAAGATGGTAAATTACGTCCAGGTCGTACGCGGCGGCGAGGTTTTCCAGCAGGGCGGTGTCGGCGATGTCGCCGGTGAGGAAGCGATAACAGCGGGCGCGGAGTGCATCCTCCGCGGCGTGCAGGTCGAGGGCCAGGATGCGGTCGCGGCCCTGTTCGGCCAGGCGATGAATGAGGCCGTGGCCGATCTCGCCGCTGGCGCCGGTGATCAGGATGGTGCGGGGTGCCATGAGAGTCGTTGTCAATTTTGAACCCCAGAGACACAGAGACACAGAGAAGATAAGAAGAATCGAGGATCGAGGATAGAGGATAGAGGATCGAAGATCGAGGGCTGTCTTTCGATCTTCGATCCTCTATCCTCGATCTTCGAGGTGTCTCTGTGTCTCTGTGGTTCAAAATTGACAACTGCCATGAGCGATGCACGACTGCGCGAACTGTTGCGGGGCCAGCTGGACGACCTCCGGACGAAGGGCCTTTACAAACGCGAACGCCAGATCCAGGGGCCGCAAGGCTCGGCCATCCGCGTCGCGGACCATGAGGTCATCAATTTCTGCGCCAATAACTATCTGGGATTGGCGAATCACCCCGCCATCGTGGAAGCGGCCCACGAGGGACTGCGCCGCTACGGCTACGGCATGGCGTCGGTGCGCTTCATCTGCGGCACGCAGGATCTACACCGCCAACTTGAGACCGCCATCGCCCGCTTCCTGCAGAAAGACGACGCCATTCTCTACACGTCCTGCTTCGACGCCAACGGCGGGCTGTTCGAGACGCTGCTGGGCGAAGACGACGCGATTATCAGCGACGAGCTGAACCACGCCAGCATCATCGACGGCGTGCGGCTGTGCAAAGCGGAGCGGTTTCGCTACAAGCATTCCGACATGGGAGATCTTGAAAAGTGCTTGCAGGAGGCGAAGGGCTACCGGCTGCGCATGATTGCCACCGATGGCGTTTTCTCGATGGATGGCGACATGGCGAAACTGCCGGAGATTTGCGACTTGGCGGAGCGCAATGATGCGCTGGTGATGGTGGACGACAGCCACGCGACGGGCATCCTCGGGACGATGGGGCGCGGCACGCCGGAGCAACTCGGCGTTCTGGATCGCATCGACATCATCACAAGCACGCTGGGTAAGGCTCTCGGCGGGGCGGCGGGCGGATTCACTTGCGCGCGGGCGGAGGTGGTCGAGTACCTGCGGCAGCGTTCGCGCCCTTACCTGTTCTCGAACTCGCTGCCCCCGGTGATCGCCCAGGCGGCGCTGCGGGCGGTGGAGCTGATCGCCGGCAGCGCCGACCTGCGCGACCGGCTGCACGCCAATGCGCGCCAGCTGCGGCAAGCGCTGGAGGGCGCGGGTTTCAAGATCAAGCCGGGGCAGCATCCGATCCTGCCCGTGATGCTCGGCGATGCGGCCCTGGCGGGGAAGATGGCGGACCGACTGCTGGAGAAGGGGATTTACGTCATCGGTTTCAGTTACCCGGTGGTGCCGCAGGGGCAGGCACGCATTCGCATCCAGCTGTCGGCGGCACACACGCCGGAACAGCTTGACCGGGCGGCGAAGGCGTTCACGGAGGTGGGAAAGGAGTTAGGCGTGATTTGACCTCGACACCTTGCTCTCACTTCTTGCCGACGTCTGCGCGGATGTTGCACTCGGGTAGCGCATTCCGCAAGGCGGCGACGCCAGCGGCCGTGAAGCGCGTGCGTCTCAGGTCCAGTGATCGCAGTCCAGGCAACCCGGACAGATGCTTCAGGGCCGCGTCGCTCACGCCGCTGCCGGCGAGCGACAGGAATGCCAGCTGCTTCAGTTCGCGGAGCGACTTCAGCGATTCGTCGGTCAACTTCGGACAGCCGAGGTGCAGGCTGCTCAACCTGGGCAGTTCCTTCAGGCTCGCGAGTCCGGTGCCGCGAATCGGCGTATCGTCCAGGAGCAGGCCCTGGAGGTTGGCCAGGCCCTTGAGGTGAACCAGCCCGGCATCATCGACCTGCGTCGCGCTCAGCTGCAGCGACGCCAGCCCGGTCAACCCGCCGAGATGCGCCAGCCCGGCGCTGCCGATCGGCGTGCGGGCAAGCGACAGGAAGCCCAGTTTCGTCAATGGCTTGAGATATTCCAGGCTGGCGTCGTTGAGATTCAGGCCGTCCAGGTCCAGGTGGAGAAGCTCGATCAAGCCCCGGAGGTGGACCAGGGCGGCGCCGTCGCAGTGCGTGTCGCTCAGGACAAGGTATTGCAGTTGCTTCAGGCCCTTGAGGTGCGCCAGTCCGGAGCCGCGAAGACGTGTCTGACACAGGTTCAACTTGGTAAGCCGCGTCAAGCCTTGCAAACGACTCAGCCCCACATCGGTGATTTGCGTCCGCCCCAGGTGCAAATCCACGAGTTGAGTGAGTCCTTTGAGGTGGATTAGCCCGGCGTCGCCGACTTCCGTGTCGGCCAGGGCCAACTCCTGAAGGTTGGTCAAGCCGCGGAGGTGCGCCAGCCCATCGTCGCCGACGCGTGTGCCGCACAGGTTCAGCCCGATGAGTTGCGTCAAACCCTTCAAATGCACCAGCCCGGCGCTGCTGACTTTCGTACCGTACAGGTTCAGGGACGCGAGTTGCGTCAGGCTGGCGTAGTGGCGTTCCAGATCGTCGTCGCCGACCTGGGGGCCTTGTAAGTCCAAAGTCCCCGCCAGTTCAAATTCCTCCTTGGGGAAATCCTGAACGGCACGAATGGTGACCGGCTTCTTGTTCTTCACGCGGACGGTGATCCCGCCTGGGTTGCGCGACAGCGCCCACTCGGCGGCCTTGCGCTTGTCCGGTGGAGCGACGTTCTTCGCTGGCGGCTCCGTTCCGCGGTCTTTCTCCTTCGGGCCTTTAATATGCCCATTAAACGATCCTTTATTGTCGATACTCGGATTCCTCCACGGGCCGAAGAAATAGCCGAGCGGCAACAGCACCGCCAGCGCCAGCAAGCCGACAAGCAGGCCACGCCTCCACCCGGTTGAGCGCTCCCTGCTTCGCGTCGCGACGGTTGGCGGCAGCACAGCGGTTGGGGATGAAGGAGGGCCCGGGTGCGATCGCTCCAGCGCCTGCAAGCGGTCAGCGACTTCACGAGCCGATGCCGGCCGCTCCGTCGGCTCTTTTGCCAGTAACTGCATCACCAGTTCAGCAAGGGCCGGCGGTACCGCGGGGTTGAGTTCGCGCAGCGGCCGCGGCGTCTGCGTGGCCAGGGCGGTTAACACTCCCAGGGAATGGTTGCCGCGGAACGGCAGTTCGCCGGTACATATCCGGTACAGCACGATGCCCAGGCTAAACAGGTCGCCGCGCGGCCCCATCTCCTCGCCGCGGGCCTGCTCCGGCGCCATGTACGCCGGCGTGCCGATGATCATCCCACTGTCCGTCAGGTGAGCATCATCCTCGAAGGGACGGGCCAGACCAAAGTCGAGAATCTTGACGCGCCCGCTCCCGGCCTCCAGCCAGATGTTCGCCGGCTTGACGTCGCGGTGAATCAGGCCCTTGGCGTGAGCGGCCGCCAGACCGAGGGCAATCTGCCGGCCAAGCCGCAGCACCTCGGGCACCGGCAACGGACCGTCGCGTCGCAATCGCGCTTCGAGGCTTTCGCCCTTGAGGCACGGCATCGCCAGGAAGGGCACTCCGCGCTGCTCGCCGACCTGGTAAATCGTGATGATGTGCTCGTGCTCCAGGGCAGCGGCCGCCTGCGCCTCGCGCAGGAAACGCTCGCGGGCCGCGGGCCGGGCGGCGGCTTGCGGCGTCATCACCTTGAGGGCCACCGTCCGCTTCAGGACAGTGTCCTCCGCCTGGTAGACGACGCCCATGCCGCCGGTCCCGAGGACTTCCAGGATCCGATACGCGCCGATCCAGCCCAGTTCGCCGGGGGCCTGCGGCGGCGCCAGGACATCGCGAAAGAGCTGCGTGGTCTCGGGGTCGGTCTCGCCGCTCACTACCGCGGGCGTCCTTCCCGGCGTGTGCTGGACCTGAGCAACCCGCTGCTTAACGTTCCGCAGCAGTGCGTCCAGTTTTTCGACCGGCAACTCGGCCGGTTCCCGTTGGGTCGCGGCCGCCTGCATGGCCTGGACGAGGGGATCGTCTGGCCGGTGTCCGCGCAGGGTGAGCAGACAGGTTTCGCAGCCCAGGATATGGCCCTCTACCCGCGCCGCCACGGCCTCGGCCAGTTGCCCTAGCACGAATTGCTTCAGGATTTGCGGCTCCGGGCAACCGACTGCTGGCGTCATGGCTCATCTCCTGCGTGGCGGGTGACGGGTGACGGGTGGCGGGAGAAGCAGAGGTTTC
>DASPXY010000841.1:0-2654 GCA_035637055.1 Gemmataceae bacterium
GCGAGGGAGCGAACCGGATTCCCTTCTGAAGGCACCACTTCAAGCCGGAGTGAGGGGGCGGTTAGTCGGAGGGTGCAGTGTCCATGCCAATCCAGTCACAGACGAAAAGCTACTGCGGGGGTCTTCCAGATCATGAGCCGCCGCTCGAGCACGCCTCGACCACGCCGGCGACCACTACCCCGATATACTGAACCACCGGCCACTCCCGCTCCCTACGCGCACGCGCCGCAACGACGATCATTGCGGCCGCGGCCAGGAGCAGGTGCAATGGGTAAGGGGCCCCGGCCCTCGTAGAACACGCTAGCGCTCAGCCCGAACCGCGCACCGGCGAAGGTCGTCGCCGGAAGCGACGGAGAGATCCCGATCACCTTGCGCGCCACCGTCACGCCTAGGACAATCAGGGCGTTGGCCCCTCGAGACGGCGTCGCCAGATCAAGCGCGACAACTCGCAGCACATTCGACCCGAAGCTCCGCGGTCCCAGCACACCGCTGGGAACAGTCGTCTCGCCGGCAACGAGCGGGCTACCGAAGACGGACGCGTTGCGCCACCAGTGTCCGGCGTTGAGCGACGCCGCGACGATGCCTGCCGCGAAGAGCGGTGCGACCGCCCGCCGGCCGGTCTTGCGGATCGTAAGGACAGCCAAGACGATGCCGAGCGGCGCGCCGTAGAGATACGCCGTGCCCTTCGTCAGGAGGGCGAGGCCGAGCGCTGCGCCGACGAGCCCGCCGTGCACGCCGCGAGGCAGCAACCGCTGATTGCTGAAGGTCAGTGTAGCCGCCGCGAGGAGGAAGAACCCGGTGGGGAGATCGTTGAGCGTGCTCGAAGCCTGGATAACCGCCATTGGAAGCGACGCGGCGAAGACGCTGCCGAGACTCCGGCTGCTTCACACGCACCGAAACCGTTCGCCGAGGCGGGCGGCGAGCCATACGACGCCCCCGAACGCGAGCCAGGCTGGCAGGTTGGCCAAGCGATCGCCGCCCGCGAGCAGGCGCCCGTGCAGCACGACCGTCTCCGCGTACGGCATGCTGTAGAGCTGGCGGTTGATGGCCGTAGGGTAGTGCGCGACCGTGTTGTCTTGCGCCCAGTGCTCCACGCGGCTCAGGTGGTACGTCATCGAGTCCCAACTGTTGGGCGCGGCGAGGAACGCGGCGAGCAGGGTCCCGGCGAGGATGAACGCAATGCCGGCGATGCTGGGTGAAAGGCGAAGCGGTAGTCGAGCACCTGCTAGCGTGGGAGGCCGCCCTGCGGCAGAGGTTCGACGCACCCGTGCGACGCAGGCCGCCGCGGTCACTACGAACCACAGTGCGCCAATGGGGCCGGCGGTAAAGCCGGCGGGCAAGCGAGAGGAGCTCTGTGGTGGCCGCGAGGAGGTGTCCCAAATGAGCACCGCGGCGAGGGTCGCGAATGGTGCCAACCCAGCGAGCTGGTGCAGTAGCGGCATGACGGATGAGGATGAGCTCCTCCGCGCGTTGCCGCTAGAGGACCAGCTCCAGATAGCTGCGGTGGATCTGGCCGTGACCGGCGCGTCACGGGCGCTGGTCGAGGCGATATGGCGGTGCTGGCGCCTAGCCGCCATACCTGTATAGCTTTGTCGGCTCGGCAGCTCGGTTTTACTCAGCCGTTCACGCGTTCCAGTTGGAACTTCATGGCGACGACGGTGGAAGCGACTACCACAAACCAGAGGGTGCGGGAGCCGGCAGCCACCGCCTCGTGGATCCGGGACCCGAAGCGCCAGGCCGTGGCAGGGGCAATTGCGGCCGCCGTGATCGGTCTGGGCGTCTGGTTCGTGGTCACCAGCGGCCGGCGAAAGGACGAATTCGCCTCGCGGGTGCTTTCTCAGGCCCTGGCAACCGCCGACAAGGGCAACCTGCCGCAGGCATCGTCCGAGCTGCAGCGGGTCATCCAGACCTACACCGGAACCGACGCTGCAAACGAGGCCGTCCTGGCGCTGAACCAGATCCGGATGGCGTCGGGCCAGAGCCAGCTGGCCGCGGTGAACCTCCGCGAGTTCGTCGGGAAGAAGCCGGCGCCGCGGTTCGCCGCCCAGGCCTATGGGCTCCTGGGCTCGGCTGAGGAGAACGCCAAGAAGTACGCGGAGGCGGCGCAGGCCTACGAGCAGGCCGCCGCCAATGCAGACCTGGGCTACTTCAAGGCGAGCTACTTGGTGGAGGCGGGCCGGGCGTATCGCCTGGCTGGCAAACCCCAGGAGGCGATCCGGGTTTATCGAACCGTGATCGAGAAGTACGCCGGTTCGCCTTCGGTCCCGGAGGCGCAGGTCCGGCTGGGTGAGCTGACGGCCGGCACTATGTAGCCGCAGCGGAAGGTCTGGCATTCGAGGGGCCCGGCGGTGAAGCCGGGCCCTCTGTTTTTCCAGGGTCTTGCCGCTTCCCCTAGTATTTGCTGGCAAAATGAGAATGACGTATAAGATATATTATGTTAAGTTAGCCTGGGGATAACTGTGGAGACGTGTGGAGTTCTCCTCCCCCATCGGCATAAACGATTGTTTGACTTGGAGATGGACCTGCGGGCGGGACGACGGCTCAGGCCTCCCAGACGGCACGGAACACCAGCTTGCCCTGGCCACCGAGCCAGACATCGGACGCCCGGGGACCCTTCAGCGCCGCCCGCACCAGGAGCTCCTCGCCCCCCCTGC
>DASPXY010000842.1:0-3773 GCA_035637055.1 Gemmataceae bacterium
AAGGACTGCCGGCCATCGTTCTCGGGGCGGCGATGGCAGGTGTCGGTGAAGAGTTGGTGTTTCGGGGTTTGAGTCTCGAACCAGCTTACTTGATCGGCGGCGCCGTCGTGTTCGGCCTGCTGCATCACGTCCGCGCGTCGCTGTGGCCGTTCACCGTCTGGGCGATTTACCAGGGCTTGCTGTTCGCCGCGGCGGTCTCGCTGACGCAGGCACTGACCGTCACCATGACGGCTCACTTCCTGCACGACAGTGCGGGCTTTCTGCTTTTCCGGTGCCTCAACCGCGGGAAGGTAACGGGATGCTAGGGAGACTGGAACGCCCACGGGCCGCGGCCCGTGGGCTTGCTTGCCTCACCTGGTCACCCGGTCGGCGGGTGCCCGAATCACCGTGTCGCCTTCGGCCGTGCGCCACTCCGCAACGTCCGTCCGGCTGTGAGGCGTGAGGTTCTCCTGCGCCAGCATCTTCAGGTAGGCTTGCCGCGCCGCCTCACTGATTTGATCGACATTCGCCAGAGAGATATTCTGATACTCTCGATAGAAGACAATCTCATCTGTCGCGGCCGCCTCGCCCACCGCGGGGAGCGCCAGGGCTTCCCGGGCCAGGCCGCGGAACTCCTGCCCCGCGCTACTGACCGGCACAGCCAGCAACACAGCCTCCGCCGGCGTGCCGCGGACATGGAGTTCAGGAGCGGCCTTCTGGTAGGCGGCCAGCAGATCCTGCCGCAGCGCGTCGGTCGCCGACCCGTCGGGCTGCTCGCGCTCCTGCTGCTGCAGCAGGTAACTCTCGGCCACGTCGGCGACTTCCAGGCGCGACTCAAGGAACGCCCGCGCCTCTTGCCGCAGGGCCGGCGCCAGCGTCCGCAGCACGTTCGCCGACGTCGTGCAAACGTGGACCAAGGCCCGGAACTGGTTGCGCAAGAGCGCCTGCACGCGGCGATCGAACTCCAGCAGATGCTCGGCCGTCACGCCCTCGTCGGTGCGCTTCACGGCGTCGGCCAGGTTCTGACAGCCCTCCGGCAGCAGGTGGCGCCCGGCCGCCGGTCCGCCGCGCGCCGCCTCCTCCGGATCGGGAGTCAACATCCCCACCAGTTCTCCCAGCCGCGCCCGACAGAAATCCACCTCACGCAGCTGATCCGATAACTGGCCGCGGAGGCTGACGTACAGGGCGCTGACGCGCTGCAGGATCAGCGATTGATAGCGACACTTCGGGTACGCACGCAGCAGTTCCAGCAACTCCGCGGCGGTCCCTACGCCCGGTGCGGGGGAGCGCCGCGTGAACGGTGCCTTCCAGATCGGCGTGGTCTGGGTCACTGTCGGCTGTCCTTCCAGCAAGCGGTGGATGCGCTCAAACGCGGCCACCGAGCGCTGCTGCAGTTCCTGGGCCAGCTCCTCGTGATGCTTCAGCGCCTGCTCCACCAGGGCGTTCAGCTGGCGGATGATCTCCTCCGCGCCGGCCAGGCGATACTGCGGATCCTCGATCAACCGCACCACCAGCACGGCCAGCTTCTGCCCGTATTCCTCGCACAGGTCCGCCGAGGTATCGAGCAACGCCTGTTCCAGCACGCCGGGCTGATTCGCCGGCCCGCCGGCCTTGCGAAACTCCTCGGGCACGCCCAGCAACTCCTCCAGCCGCTCCATCGCGTCGAAGACCAGGGCCGGCTTGAACGGCTTCTCCACGCTCTTACCCGTCTGCGGCAGCGCCTCCTGGACCGCCGCGGAAGTGGCGGCGAAGACGCTCTCCGGCGCCTGCTTCAGGGCTTTCTCGCCCGCCTGCTGGAAGCGCGCAATCAGCTGCTCCTGGCTCAGACCTTGCTCGTCCCACTGCTGGCGCACCCACGGTTTCAGCGGCTCGCGCAGCGGCTTGGCGTCCTTGCTCATCCAGCGCTGCACCAGGCGGCGGCACACGGCCCGCGCTGATTGCTCCAGCAGTTGCCGCCGCGGCCAGAGGATACGGTACATCCCCGGGGCGTGGTAGAACGGCACCTGGGTCGCACCGGCCTGACGCCGGAGGTGATCGGCAGCACGGCCCAGCGGCGTCGCCAGCTCGCTGAACAGGTGACGGCCGACCTGGGCCAGGGCGCGCGCCGTCGCGTGGGTCAGCCGCAAGCTGGCCTCACCGTCTTCTATCGCCGGGCCACGCGCGTCGGGCAGGGCGAACAACGCACAGCGCTCGAACGGCGCCCCGACCTCCCGCAGCCGCCGGGTCGGACCGCCCGGCTCGTTGGGCTCATAGCGCGCCTCGAACCGGGCGGTGCGTGAGCCGAAGTGGTTCAGTTCGGTCAGGGCGGCGAAGGTGTTGGCCAGGTCGGACGGGCGCAGGCAATCCTCGTTGGCCTGCGGGAGCAGGAACAGCCCGATCACCTCGGCGCCGTCGTGGCCGAGGGTCCGGAGCAATTCCCGCACGGTGTAGGCCAGGTCGAGGAACATGCCGCTGCCGGTGCCGCCCGCGAGTCCCGCCACGACGTACACGCGCGGCATGTTGGAGCGCACCGCCAGGCCAGTCTGGCGAACAGCTTGCTGCAGGGCCTCCGGACGACAACAGTCGCGCAGTTCGACCTCAAGGCGGCGGCTGATGGTGCGGTGATTGTCCACAAGGGCGAGGCGACCCAGCGCCCGGATACCGTTGGGCGTCTGCTGGCGCGGCATACGGTAAAGGATGCGGGAGGGCAGCCAACTCTCGACCGCCAGCGGGCCGCCCTGGGGTTTGAGATAATAGCTGGGCCGGTGCAGGCGAGCCAGCAAGATCTCACTGGGGCGCAGGGCCATCTCGGCTCGCCCTGACCCGGCTGCCCGTGTCGTCTCGGGATCTGCGTCGATGTAGAGCAGGCGCACGTTGGGCAGGGCGTCGGGGCCGTCGAGTTCGTCGGCGACCTGCCGGCGCAGTTGCCGCAGCACGCCCAGGCCAAGGCGACCCAGGCCAATCACCAGCGCAGGCATCAGGATGCCGTCCGCCTTGCCGTTCGCGAGCGTGGCGTCAACCGTCGCCTTACGGGCGGGTGCGGCCGCGGGCGGGGTTCGGCTGTCGGGCCGTGGCGTCGGCTGGTTGCGCGCCGGCGAGGGCGTGGTCGGCACCGGGAGATCGTCGGCCTCCCCGTCCAGGGGGAGGAGACTAGGCTCGCGCCTGCGCGACAGGTCGCCGCCAGCCTCACGATGCTTCGGCCCGGCGTGCGTTGGTTCCTCATCGAGTTCGTCGGTAGCCCCCCCGCGCTCGGGCTCCTTTCGGGAGGGCTCCGGCGGCGGAGCGCTGATCTGCACGGGCGGGGGTTGGGCGGCGGCCCGCAGGGCGCAGACGAAATCGCTGCACAGGGGGTAGCGCTGCCCCGGATCCTTGGCCAGGGCGCGGGCCACCACGGGGCAATCCGTTCCAGGCAGAGACGTCAGGTCCGGCTCGCTGTAGATGTGCTGCATCACCAGCTGGCGCAGGCTGGTGCCGTTGAACGGCCGTTGCCCGGTGAGCAGTTCCTGGTAGACGATTGCCAGGCTATATTGATCGCTAAACTCGGTTACCTTGCCGTCGAAGGTTTCCGGGGCGGCGTAGACGGGGGTGACGCCGCCGGTCACCGAGGCCATCCCTCCCTGCAAATCCTTGACCAGACCGAAGTCTGCTACCTTGATGTGGTTGTGGACCAGGAACAGGTTCTGCGGCTTGATGTCGAGGTGCTGCAGCTGGTACGCGCTGTACATGAAGTCAAGGGCTTCCGCGGCCTCTGCCATGTACGCGAGCAACTCGACGCGCGGGATGCCCGGCAAACCCTCGCCACGGCACTCCCGAAA
>DASPXY010000843.1:0-4128 GCA_035637055.1 Gemmataceae bacterium
CGTCAAGACGGGGAAGGTGGAGGAGCGCGGCCACGTCGGCGCCGCCTGCCGTTACATGGCCATCGACAAGGACGGGGCCGTTTACACGACGGGCCGCGGCGATTACCTCGCCCGCTACGACCCGGCGACCGGGTACGTCGAAGATCTGGCGGTGAAGGTCGAGGGGGCGGGGCACTATACAGCGCCTTATGTGATCCGCATGGGCCCCAACGGCAAGCTGTACGGGGTGGGACTGACGCATCCGTGGGTGATCGAGTTCGACGTGGCGAAGTACAAGCGCGGCCTGTTCCCCGAGGTGACGGCGCGGAACGTGGCCCCGGCGGCTCCGCCCGGCGTGCGCCTCGACGACATCCACGCGGGCGTCTTCGGCAAGGACGGCAAGTTGTACTACACGCTGCTGTGTACCGGGCCGCTGACGAAGGGCGGCAAGGCGGAGCAGCACCTGCGCATCATGCGTTTCGATCCGGCCGCGGGCAAGACCGAGACGGTCGGCGTGCCCGACCTGTCGAGTTTGGACGAGAGCCAGGTGAAGCACGCCTACGTCCGCGGCGACCGTTACAAGTTGGATTACATCCAGGGCATGGCGGTCGGCGACGATGGCTCGCTGTACGTGATGGACATCTATCCGCAACTCAACGTCGTCTGTTTCCCCAAATTGACGGCGCCGCGGTGACGAGGAGCGGTCGGGCGTCTGGCTTGACGCAGCCCAGAGCGCCCCCTAAGATGCGTGTGGTTGGCCCCGTCGTCTAGAGGCCCAGGACACGGCCCTTTCACGGCCGCGACAGGGGTTCGAATCCCCTCGGGGTCATATTGACATCTCGCATGTCCTCGAATGCTGCCGCATCCTCTCGCACGAAGCCGCAATCCATAAACGATTTGGGTCTGTCTTGCGATTCCGTGCGAGAGGATGCGGCGTCTTGCTGCACCGGCTTTTGCAGCGCGCTTTCCTCCCCAACTGCACCGCTTTTTGCAGCGCGGTCAAAGTCGGCCTCGGTCACCTGCATGTAGTGCTTGACGGCGATGCGCTGGGAATTGCCGATCCACTCACAGACGACGTGCAGCGGGTAGTCGGCGGCCAGTTCGGTTTCCCGGGTGGCGCGGAGGTTGTGGAAGAGCCGTGGCCACGGCTTGCACCCAGCCCGCCGGATGATCCGCATGAGTTGCGTGCGCAGGTTCTTGTTCGGCGAGCGGTGCCGGGTGATGACATGCACGGCGCCCTCGGCGGCCTGCTCGAACGCCTTTTCGAGGTAAGGCCGCAACTCGGGGAAGATCGGCACCCAGCGCTCCGCCTTGCCCTCGTACTGCTCGGTCTTCGGGCTCGTGACGCGGAAGCGGTTCAGTTCCCAGTTGATGTCAGTCCACTCCAGGGCCTGGTGCTCGGAGGGGCAGCGGAGTCCGCCGTAGCGCGACAGGGCGAAGATCAGCCGCCACTGCAGGTCGGGGCAGGCGTCGAGGACGCGCTGGCTCGTCTCGCGGTCCACGAAGAACTTGCGGGCCTCGTTGCCCATGCCGGGCGCCTTCACGTCCTCGAACGGGTTTTCGACGATCAGTTTCTTGCGGAGGGCGGCGCGGAAGAACTGCCTGCCCCACTTCACCGTCTTGCCCACGGTTGCTGCGGCGTAGCGTTCCTTCAGCCAGATGACCCAGTCGTCGCAATCCCCTGCTGTGACCGAAGCGAGATCCCGGGCCGCTCCGAAGTAGGCGATCAATCGGTTCGCGCCGATGCGAAGGTTCGTCGCGGTCCCCTCCTTCACGTCCGTGCGCCCGGCGATATAGGCGGTGAGGAACTCTCCCAGTCGAGTGCGGGCGACCTCCTTGCGGGGTGGGACGAGTCCCACTGCGGCCAGTTTATCGGCGAGGTCGGGGCCAAGAGCGGCAACCCAGCGGGCGGTCTCGGCATCCCAGGAAATGCCAGCGACTTTCGAGACGTGCAGCGCCTCGACCTTCCCGCGAATTTCTTCCGCGATGCGCTGGGCGACCTTGCCCAGCCGGATCGTCCGCCTCTTGCCGTCGGCGGCAACGAATTGGATTGACCGCCGACCGTTGGGTTCCTTGCTGACGCTTGCCATTCGATCACCTTCCCTTTGGCTTCGAGGTTTGCTTGCCCGTGATGAGGTTCAGGTTGAGCAGGTCGGCCAGGGCATCAAGGTGAGCCATCGACAACCCGCCCTGCCCGTTCATGAATCGGCTCATCGTCGCTTCGGCCAGGTGGAGCATCTTGCAAATGCGGTAGCGTGACAGTCCGCTCGCATCAATGGCCCGCCGTACCTGGTCACTCAGCCTTTCGCGTTTCTTCGCCATCCAGAGGATTCTATCCACTACTTCGGTTCAAATCAAGTATCGTTGTTCGACAATTGGCCTGCCGCATCTGATCTAGAATGTCCGCAAGGGCCAAGGCTTCCGCACGCTCGCGTGGCAAACCGCCGTCATGCTCCATGATGCTCGCCCGTTCGTCCCATGCGAAATGCCAATCCAGGGGCAGCTGTTGGAGGGTTACGTTGGCTTGCAGAATCGCAAGCAAGTCTGCTTTCAACCGCGAAAGCAAGTCCCGGTCCAGCGCCGTCAACGCGCCGGCTGGAGCGTCCACGATGAGCTTTTCACCGTGGGGCTTCAGGAGCACCCCACGGGCTTCGAGGTTCTGAAGCAAATCGAGGGCATTCATAGCTCGAATACCTCCCGGTCAAGACAAGCCTCAGAAAAAGCGGCGGAAAGGTCGTCCCCATCGTCCCCATCGTCCCCAGCACCGTTTTCCCGGGCTTTGCTGGCATGGTGGAGATCGTCCCCGCTCGGCAAGGGATCGTCCCCATCTGAGAAGGAATCGTCCCTGCCACGCCGGTTTTCTGGGCCTGGGGACGATGGGGACGATGGGGACGCAGAATCTCCCGCCTTGTCTGTCTCGATCACGATGCGCCGACCCTTTGCCTTGCCGCGGCCGGCGCTGCCGAACGTCACAGACAGGCCGATCTTGCGAAGGTTCGGCGCCAGGCGCTTGAGTTGGCCGCTCAACGAGTTGGCCCGCTTCGGCCAGTCCTCGGCCTTGGTCGCCTTCTCGCCAGCCAGTTCGCTGAGTTGTGCGAGCAGTTCGCTGGGCTTGCCCTCCCACTGCTCCTGGTCCGCCATCAACTGGCGAAGTGCATCAACGATGGGATAAGCGTCGAGGGCGACATCATTGGCTTCGGCCTGACCTTGGCGGAAAGCAGCCAGGAACGTTCCGGGTTCCCAGCCAAGGGCCGGCTCCGCTGCCGTCACCCACTTGGCGAAGTCAGCCAGGCGCGGCAGCGAGGGCAACTTGACGATGGGGAAGTTCTTGAGGGCGCAGGCCACGGCGTCGAGAATGGCGCCGAGAATACCAGGCCGATCAGGCTCGAGCGCCGCGTAAAGTTCTTCTTCGGTCTTCCGCTCTTCCTCGGGAATCTCGGGCAGGTCCAGCAAGATGGATCGGTCCAACAGGTCCGGCCGGGTGGCCACGGCCTCGATGCCGGTCAGGATCGCAGGCCGCATCGCGTCGAAGAGTTGTTCCTCATCGTTGGTATACAGTTCGCGCGTGCCGAAACCGCCGCCGGTGGCCAGCCGGCACAGGGCGTCACTAAGCCATGCGGGCAGGTAGGAAAGGTTGTCCAGAGCGACGGTCCACGCATTCTTCGCAGCAATCATGAGGTCGCGCGGCTCTTTGGGTTCGCACCGCAGCGGCACTGAATTCGGGTCGATGAATGAGCGGATGATGCGCGCTTTCGTGGACTTGCCGCTGCCCTGTTCCCCGTGAACTCCGAGCCCAGGATAAGGCCCGCGCGGTCGGAACGCCATCACGAGCCAGCCAACCAGCAATCGCCATTGCCGATCATTGCGAATGCCCAGGTGACCCCGCAGAGCGTCGAGCCGACCACCGCGGACGGGACGCGGCAACGCCAACATCCCGCGCGCCCGACGAAACTTCACCGGCACCTGGTCGCTCGGGAGGACGCTCCAGCCTGCCGGGGTGATCTCCACGACTTCCCACTGTGGATTGCACAGGTCGAGATAGATGTTGTTTGCCAGTTCCCCGACACGAACATGGATCGGCAGCTCCGGGCCATCGAAAATCGCCTGCGCCTCGATCAGCCCAAGGGCATCGCTGAGCGCTGTGGCAGA
>DASPXY010000844.1:0-3018 GCA_035637055.1 Gemmataceae bacterium
CCAGGCAGGCCGGGTCTTCTTGGTCGTCCTCCAATACGTGTTCTGTGAGTTCCCCCACTATGGCCCTTCACAACTAGAGGGGTCCGTTCCACCCAGCAGAGTGCACTGAGGAAACGGTGCACCAATGTAGCAGCTTCTTCATACGACTCCCCTGATTCTCGAAGAAGGGATACGTCTGGGTATATGTCTGCCGCGCCAGGACGCAGGATGAATTCTCGATTCCTGAACTGAACAATCGATTCAGGGCTAGGCCAAATATCAGGAACGTCAACGGCTACTACCACCCAATCCGGCATGCTTTCCTTCAGGGCTAGCGAACGTCAATTTTCAGGCCGGACTTCGATGTTCAGGAGCTTGATTTTGCGGTGGAGGTGGCTGCGCTCGACCTTGAGGTCGTCGGCCGTCTTCGAGACGTTCCACCCGTGCTCGCGCAGCTTGCGCCCGATGTACTCCCGCTCGAACGCCGCCCGCGCGTCCCGCAGCGACGCGTAGTCGAACGCGGAGGGCACTTCCGGAGGACGGATCTCCCCGGACTGGCGCACCAGCGGCGCCACGTCAGTTGTCTGGATGACCGGGCCGCGGGCCATGATCACCACCCGCTCGACCAGGTTCCGCAGCTCCCGGACATTCCCCGGCCAGTCGTGCCGCTGAAGGACGTCCAGCGCCTCTTCCGAGAACTCGCGCGGGCGCAGGCCCTGCTCCTCCATGTTGATCTGCATGAAGTGGTAGACCAGCGCGGGGATGTCCTCGCGGCGCTCGCGCAGCGGCGGCACGTCGATCTGCAGGACCGCGAGCCGGAAGTAGAGGTCATCGCGGAACGTCCCCTTGCGGATCGCGTCCACCAGGTTCTTGTTGGACGCCGCGATGACCCGGACATCCACGTTGATCGGCCTCGTTCCGCCGACCCGCTGGAAGCGCTGTTCCTGCAGGACCCGGAGCACCTTGGCCTGCGTCGCGAGGCTCATGTCCCCGACTTCGTCCAGGAACAGCGTCCCGCCGTCGGCCAGCTCGAACTGGCCCCGCCTCGTCGCGGTCGCGCCGGTGAACGCGCCCTTCTCGTGCCCGAACAGCTCGCTCTCGATCAGGGTCTCGGGGATCGCTGCGCAATTGACCTCGATGAACGGCCGATCGGAGCGCGGGCTCTCAAAGTGAATGCCGCGCGCGACGAGCTCCTTGCCGGTCCCGTTCTCCCCGGAGATCAACACGCGGCTCGGCGCCGGCCCGGCCGTAGCGATCTGGCGCCGTAGCTCGACCATAACCACGCTGTCGCCCACCAGCTTGAACCGCCGGACAGCTCGTTCCCTGAGATCCCGGTTCTCCAGCTCCAGCCGGCGCTCGTGCAGGGCGTGGCGCACCAAGAGCGTGACTTTTTCGAGGGAGAGCGGCTTTTCGATGTAGTCGTAGGCGCCCAGCTTGATCGCCTTGACCGCCGATTCGATGGACCCATGGCCGGACATCATGATGACCAGCAGGCGCGGGTGGGCCTCCATCGCGCGCTGGAGCGTCTCGATACCGTCCAGGTCAGGCATCCAGATGTCGAGGAGCACGAGGTCGGGAGGGGAATCAGCCTTGATGAACTTGAGGGCTTCCTGGCCGCCCTTCGCCACGGAGACCTCATAGCTCTCGTCCTGCAGGATGCTCGAGAGCGTGTCGAGGATCGCCGGCTCGTCGTCCACGATCAGGATGTGGTTCGGCATGGCTACTGGAGGGGTCAAACAGGCAGCTCGATCGTGAAGACCGCCCCTGTCGGGACGTGGTTGCCGGCCCGGATGCGGCCGTTGTGGTCAGAGATGATGCGGTGCACGATGGCCAGCCCGAGGCCCGTGCCGGTCTTCTTCTTGGAGAAGTAGGGCAGGAACAGGTTCTCCTGGTCGCCAGTCTGGATACCGACACCCTCGTCGGCCACCTCGATGACGACCTTCCCGTCCCTGGCTGCATGGCGGGTGGTCACCCAGAGATGCCCTTTGCCGTTCATCGCCTGGATGGCATTGTCAAAGAGGTTCACGAAGACCCGCTTGATCTGCTCGCGGTCCATCATGATCGGAGGCAGGTGCTCGTCAAGATCGGCCAGGAACTCGATGTCGCGGTGCGCCCCCTGATAGAGCAGGACCACGTCGTTAATCGTATCGTGGAGCGACTGGCGCTCCATGACCGGGACCGGCATCCGCGCGAACTTCGAGAACTCGTCCACCATCTGCTTGAGGCCGCTGACTTCGTTGACGATCGTCCGCGTGGACTGATCCACGATGTCGTTGAAATCCGGCGCGCCATCGAGGAACTTCTTGCGCAGGCGCTCGGCGGAGAGCTGGATCGGCGTTAATGGATTTTTGATCTCGTGCGCGATCCGTTGCGCCACTTCCTGCCAGGCGGCGGCCTTCTGCGCCTTGATGAGGGCCGACAGGTCCTCGAAGACCACCACGGCGCCCAGGCTCTGCCCCTTGTCGTCCCGGAGCCTCGTTCCGTTCAATCCCAGGACCAGCACGCTGCCCCCCACCTCAGCCTGCCCTTCCCACGTCAGGGTCTCCCGCTCCCCGGTGCGCATCCGCTCGACGAGGTCCGTAAACATCTCCAGGCCCAGCGGCTTGAACACGTCAGTCAGGAGACGGCTGCGGATCTCATCTCCTTTCAGCCCGAGGATGCGCTCGGCCGAGAGGTTGAACGTCGTGATCCGCCCGGCGGCGTCCACGGAGACCACGCCGCTGCCGATGTTGTCCAGGACCGTTTCCGTATAGGCGCGCCGCCGGTCCAGCTCGAGGTTGGACTGCTGAAGAGAGATGTTCGCCCGCTCCAGCTGCGCCTTGCTTGCCTGGAGGTCCCTGGTCATGCGGTTGAAGGAGTCCACGAGGACACCGATCTCATCGTTCGCCTTGACGGTGATCCGGAAGTTCAGGGCGCCCGCCGCGACGGCTTGGGTGCCTTCCGCCAGCTTCTGGATGGGCACGGTGATCCCCTTGGCGATCTGGAACCCGAACCATGTGCCCGAGAGAATGATCACCAGCGCGATGCCCACGACCAGCG
>DASPXY010000845.1:0-2001 GCA_035637055.1 Gemmataceae bacterium
GCGGAATGGCAGGCGCATGGAGACGCCTTCCTGCACCAGTGGGCCTAGTGGCCGCAGCGGATCCTGAGCTACTTCTGCCATCCCGCCGTCCAAGATGCGACTGCCAACACCGTGTGAGGAGCTTGCCTGCCGGAGTAATAACAGCCCGTTGACAAACCCCTCCCCCCCAACCCCCTCCCGCAACGGAGAGGGGGAGCAAGACACACTGCCCTTCTTCTCCCCCTCTCCGTTGCGGGGAGGGGGTTGGGGGGAGGGGTTTGTCAACGGGCTGCCAGGAGGCTCAGCGCTGGCTCAGGCTGCTGGCCCGCTGCTGCGATGCTGCGCGCACTCCTGCACCCACGCCCCAAGGTCCAGCTGCCATCGGAATGACACAGGGGGAACTCCAACCGATTCGACCATCGGTCGAATCCGCCAGGGCCGTTCGCTTATTCCAGAGGCGGTCGCCCCAGTAACCAGACTTACTGCCGATCAATAGCTTGACAACAGCATCCGTCGCCCAGCGCCACGGGACTACGCCATGACCGACAACCCTCTCCGTAACCTGCCGTCCGTCAATGACGTTCTCGTCTGTGCCCCCCTGCGCGACCTCGCTGGCCGGTACGCGCACGAGCAACTCGCCGCTGCTGTCCGCGACGAACTCGCCCAGACGCGGCAGCGCCTCAAACAGGGAGAATCCCTCGACGGCGAGGTGTCCGCTGAGAGTCTGGCCGTCCGCGCCGCGGCTCGCCTGGAGCGCGACCTGCGCCCGAAGTTGCGCCCCGTCATCAACGCTACAGGCATCGTGCTGCACACGAACCTCGGCCGCGCCCCCGTCGCCGACGAGGCGGCGCACGCGGCCTACGAAGCGGCTCACGGGTATCTTAACCTCGAACTCGATCTCGAAAGTGGCAAACGCTCCTCGCGTCAGTCGGCGATCCGCGAATGGGTGTGCCGCCTGACCGGCGCGGAATCGGCGACCGCGGTCAACAACAATGCCGCCGCGACGGTCATCGCCCTGCGCGCCCTCTGCCAGGGCAAGGAGGTGATCGTCTCGCGCGGCCAGCTCATCGAGATCGGCGGCAGTTTCCGCATCCCAGAAATCATGGCGGTGAGCGGGGCGGTGCTGCGCGAGGTCGGCACGACGAACATCACACGCCTGGCGGACTACGAACGCGCCATTGGCCCGCAGACCGCGGCGCTGATGCTCATTCACACCAGCAACTATCGTGTCTCCGGTTTCACGGAGTCGGTCGCCATCGCCGACCTGGCAGCGCTGGGCAAGAAGCACGGCCTGAAAGTGATCGACGACATCGGCAGCGGCGCGCTGCTCGACTTCGGCCGCTTCGGCTTCCAGGGCGAACCAGTGGCGCGGGACAGCGTCGCCGCGGGGGCGGACCTCGTCCTCTTCAGCGGCGACAAATTGCTGGGCGGTCCGCAGGCCGGCATCCTCGCCGGGCGCAAGGAATGGATTGCTCAGATCGAACGCGACCCGCTGATGCGCGCCTTCCGCCTCGACAAGATGACCCTGGCGGCGCTGGAGGCGACGTTGCGCCTCTATCTCAACGAAGAACGGGCGCTGCGCGAGGTGCCGGGGCTGCGCATGCTGGGAACCCCGCTCGACGAGTTGCGCCGCCGTGCCGAGGCGCTGGCGGGGCGCCTGCGCGACGCCGTGGGGCTGGCGCGCGTCGCCGTCGAGGAAGATATCGCGTATGTCGGCGGCGGGTCGCTGCCGGATCAGGCGATGAAGACGTGGGTCGTTGAAGTCGAGGCCAAGAACCGCAGCGATGCCGAACTGGCCTCGCGGCTGCGCACACGCGAACCGGCGGTGATGGGGCGGGTGCGCGACGGCAAGGTGATCCTGGACATGCGCACGGTATTCCCCGGGCAAGAAGAGGCGCTGGCGGAGGCGGTGGGCCGGGCCCTTGGCAATGGGGGATGAAGTGGTGCGAGCAGGCGGTGGCGGTTTTACCGTCAGATTTTCCTGACAAATTGAATCGGGCCGCTTGCATCGCCTATTTTTCC
>DASPXY010000846.1:0-4435 GCA_035637055.1 Gemmataceae bacterium
AACGCTCGACAGCAGCGCTTCCATCGCCGACCTGGAAACGGTGGACTCGCTGGCGGCCGCGCCGGGGTTGCGAACGCTCGAAGCGTTGAAGATCTGGTTCGAGTGCGACGACAACGGCGATGAGGCCGTCGCCATCCTGGCCGCTTCGCCTCACCTGGAGGGGTTGCGCGTGCTGGAACTGGAGCATTCGCGAACGTTCACCGACGCCGCAGCCGAAACGGCCCTCGCCTCGCCGCACCTCAAGGGCTTGACGCGCTGTGTGCTCCGGACCAACGAGAAGTGGCGCATCGGAACTTCCGTGCGGAGGCGCTGGCGGAAGCGCTTCGGCCAGGCGCCCGATGACTGGAGATGAGTGGAGCACAGGGCCTCGCTTGTTGGCCGGGCACTGTCCCTCTTCGCCATCTTCGGATAGGCTGTCAAGGTCTTTCGCAGGTTCCTCCGGCGAACCCTTCGAGAACATCCCGGCTGGAGAACCGCTCACCCGATCCCAGACGTCTGAGGCGCCGATGAACACCAAGGAGCAAGTCGCTGCCTCGATCGATGCGGCCAAGGCCGATTTGGAGACGGCGCTGAAGTATCTCCGTCAGCTGCCGGCGCTTGACGGGGACGCGATTCGCTACACCGCCCACATACTGGGGAATTACCTGAGCATCACGTCCGGCTGCGTCCAGCTGCTGGGCGTGGCTCTGGCGAAGCACGCGGATCCCGACGTTCACGGCTACTTGCACGCCCTGGAGCGCATGACGGACGTGATGACTTTCGTAGCCCGCCACCTCACCCACGCCTCTGCCGCCCATGAGGTGCCGCTCAACCCGGAGAAGGTGGAGTTGTCCCGTCTCGCGCGCCGAGCCTCCGATTACTACCAGACGGTCGCCGCGGTGAAGCAGATCGAGGTCAACTACGAAGAGACGAGCCCGGCGATGTTCGTCCGTGCGGATCGCATCGCTCTGGCCACGGTGCTGGATAATCTGCTGTCCAACGCCATCAAGTTTTCTCAGCCGGCCAAGCGGATCTGGGTGCGCGTCGCAGCTGAGCCAGGCCACGTCGTTTGCGCGGTGCAGGACGAGGGGCCAGGGCTGACACCCGAGGAACGGGCGCGGCTGTTCCGCAAGGGCGAACGCCTCGGGCCTGTCCCGACAGGCGGCGAGACATCGACTGGGTACGGGCTGGCGATTGCCCGCGACTTGATGGAACGCATGGGAGGCAATATCTGGTGCGAGAGCCAGCCCGGCCAGGGAGCCACTTTTGTCTTCCGGCTGCCCGCTTACGTGGGGGGTTAACTTCCGCAGGACGGCTCTCCTGTGACCCTCATGCGGCCCCAAACTGTCGCCGCATCTCCTCATCGACAACCATCTCCAGATCGTAACGGTCCAGCCCCTCACGATAGCCGTTCGGCACAAAGCGCGCCACCCGAAAACCGAGCTTCAGGTAAAACCCCACCGTCCGGTTGCTGGTGTTGAGAATCACCTTTTCGACCTCCGTCATGTCGCTGAGCTTGCGGAGGCGGGCCAGCGCCAGGGCACGCCCCAACCCCTGCCCGTGGCGTTGCGCATGGATCATGCCCCAGGTGAGCACGGCCAGCTTGCCGTCCTGGTGCGTGCCGATGCCGCCGCAGCCGGCGACCGCTCCAGACTCGTCGCACAACACACCGAAGAAGCCCTGTTTCCTCTCCAGAAAGGCGATAAACACCTCGCGATCGCCCGGTGCGAAGAAGCGCTCGGCGTTGCTATCGTAGATCGCCAGGCAGGCCGGGCGGTCATCGGAGGCGTAGGGTCGGTAGCGCATGGTGAGGCTCGCTCGTGGCATCGGGGTTGCATGAGGTGGACGGACGATGCTCTAACGGTAAACTGTGCGCCTGCCGTTGGCAACGGAGAACCGACTTCTCCCCTCGCCCCTTGGGGGAGAGGGGTTTTCCCGCTTGCGGGTTAGCAGGCACCTGACTGCTAACCCGCAAGCGGGGCCCAGGGAAGGGCGAGAAAGAGGTGGCCAAAGTTCATGAGCGACACGAAACTCCAGGGACTGACTGCCGCCGAGGTGGCGGAGCGCATTGAGCGCGGCCAGGTCAACCGCACGTCGCAGGAGCACTGGGTCGAATATGCCCAGATCGTCGCGCGCAACCTCTTCAACTGGTTCAACGCGATGGTCGTTCCCGCGGCGATCGCCCTCGTCGTGCTCGGCGCCTATCAGGAAAGCATCGCCGTCAGCGGCATGGCCATCGTGAACAGCGCCATTGGTCTGTTTCAGGAGATCCGCGCCAAGCGCCATCTCGACAAACTCGCCATTTTGGTCGAATCGCGTGCGCGGGTGTTGCGCGACGGTCAACTCCACGAGATCCCGGCCAGCGAGATTGTGCTGGATGATTGCATTCTCCTCAGTACCGGTGATGCGGTCCTCGCCGATGGCCCCGTGCTGGAAGCACGCTTCCTGGAGGTGGACGAGGCCTTGCTTACCGGCGAGTCCGATCCGGTGCGGCGCCAGCCCGGCGACCAACTCCTCTCCGGCAGCATCTGCGTTGCCGGCGAGGGGGCCTACCGCGCTGCGAAGGTCGGTAGCGAGGCGTTCGCGCAGAGCACCTCCGCCCAGGCGCGGCGCTACAGCTACACCGCCAGCCCCCTGACGAAGGTCATTGACCGGCTGATCCAGATCCTGTCGCTCACCGCGGTCGGCCTGTGCCTGCTGTTCGTGGGCGTCTGGCTAGCCCACGGCGCGCCGACCGACCGCGAATCCGAGCGCGAACTGGTGCGGAGCATCGCCGCCACCATCACGTCGATGGTGCCGCAGGGCCTCGTGCTGATGGCGACCATCTCCTTCACTATCGGCGCCGTCTACATGAGCCGGCGCGGGGCCGTTGTCCAGCGGTTGCACGCCGTCGAGGCGATGGCCGCCGTCGATGTCGTCTGCACCGACAAGACCGGCACGCTCACCACCAACCGCCTCAAACTCGATCAGATCCGCAGCCTCGCGGCGAACGTCGGCGAGGAAGAGGTGCGGCGGCGACTGCGTTTATTCGCGTCGGCGTCGGTCGATCAGAAGAACAAGAACGTGCAGGCGTTCCGGGCAGAGCTGGGCGAGGTGCAGGTCGAATTGCTCGATCAGCTCCCGTTCAAGTCGCAAAATCGGTACAGCGCCGTCCGTGTCCGTGATGGGCAGGAGGAGCGGACATTAGTTCTGGGAGCCTGCGAGGCACTACGCGGCCATCTCAGCGATCCGGCCGCCGGCGGCTGGGAGGCCGTCTGGAAGGAGTTGCTCGCCACGGGGCTGCGCATCCTGATGTTCGCCGAGAGTCCGCGCAAGGCGCCATTCGCCGACACTCTCGACGCCTTCCCGCTGGAACCGCTGGCGCTGGTGGCCCTGAGCGACGAACTGCGACCCGAGGCTGGCTCCGTGCTGGAGGCGCTGGCGGCGCAGGGCATCGCGTTCAAGGTCATCTCCGGCGACAACCCGGAGACCGTGCGGGCGACGGTCGCCCACCTCAAGCTACCGCTGGCCCGCGACCCGGTCATCACCGGCGATCAGTTGGCCGCCGCGCCCAACAAGGCCGAATTGATCGACCAGCGGAGTGTCTTTGGCAGAGTATCGCCCCAGCAAAAGGTGGAAATCGTCCAGGCGTTGAAGGATCGCGGGCGGTTCGTGGCGATGATCGGCGACGGTGTCAACGACGTCTTGCCGATCAAGAACTCGCAGCTGGGCATCGCGATGGGCGAGGGCAGCCAGGCGAGCAAGACCGTCGCGGGGCTGGTGTTGGAGAACAACAACTTCGGCTTGCTGCCGGAGACGCTGGAAGAAGGCCGCACGATCCTGCGCAACGTGCGCCGCTCGGCGAAACTGTTCCTGACGAAGAACGTCTATTCGCTGCTGCTGATCCTGCCGGGGGCGGTGGGTCTGTTCGGCCTGCCGTTCCCGTATATGCCGCAGCAGGTGACGCTGCTGAACTGGCTGGTGATCGGCATGCCGGCGCTGGTGATCGCGCTGAGCCGCGAGCGCTCACGAGCACCAACGCGGAGCGATTTTCTCCGTGAAGTCGGTTGGTTCGCGCTGCGCACCGGCTTCGTGTTCGCGCTGGCGGGGCTGACGATCCTGCTGCTGTCTGTGCAGGTCTGGCGCGACCCGGTGCGGACACAGCGGACCCTGTTGTTATCGCTGCTGGTGCTCCTTGGGATCACGGCACTCCTGCGAGCGCTGAAGGACGGCGAGAGTGAGCCGCTGGTCGGCGACGCCAAGTTCCCTGGGTGGCACTTGCGGCGCTGCCTCTGTACCTGGCGGCGCTGTACTTGCCGCCGTCGTACGACTTCTTCCGGTTGGAACCGCTGACGCTGTTGCAGTGGGTGCAGGTGCTGGCGGTGGCGTTGCCGGCGGCGGGGCTGTCGCTGCTGAGCGACCGGATCAAGGTGCGCTTGACCGCCGACGCGAACGGGCGGTAGCATAAGCTCAGGCC
>DASPXY010000847.1:0-9775 GCA_035637055.1 Gemmataceae bacterium
ACCAGTCTGCATACACCAGGCGCGGCTCGTCCGCGTCGGGTTCGTCGCAGACCGCTTGCAACAATTCGGCGTTCTCGATCCGTGGGCTCTTTCGTTTCGCCATGCTGCCCTCCAGGAATCAATCCCCAAACACGACATGGAAGCCGTACCGCTCCTTCAGCCATCGATAACCTTCCTCGCTGATGCCGTGGAAGTTCCAGGCCGCGAACGTCAGGCCGTCGATATCCTGGAGGTAGGGCGAATTGGCCAGCGCCTCGGCACCCTCGTCGTCGATGTCGTTGCCGACCAAATCGAGATGCCTTACTGACTCCAGAATCGGCGCGCGGGCCAGTACCTTCACGCCCTCCGCCCCGATGTTGTTGTTGCTCAGGTCGATCTTGACGAGTTTCTTCAGGTGTGGCGAACGAGTGAGTGCGATCACCCCTTGATCGCCCAGGCGGTTGTTGTTCAGGTGCAACTCGCGCAGCCCGGCGAGGTAGGGCGAGTTGGCGAGTATCTCAGCGTCGCCCGGACCGAGCCGAAGGTTCCCCAGGTCCAGTTCTGTCAAGCGCGCGAGGTCGGGCATGGCCGCCAGTCGCTTCGTTCCGCGCAACCGCCTGAAGCGCACATATTCGATCGGTGCTGTGCGGAAAAGCGTGGCCGCGTGGCTGCGGAAGGCGGCAAAGTTCTCCACTTCGACCGCCGCGGGAAAGCCGCGGCGGAACAAGGGATACCAGAGGATGCCCTGAAGGGCGGGGAGCTGTTCGAGCCACTTGTCCATGATCCGGCGCTGTATCGTGAGCCTGTCCCAGGGATAGCTCCGGTAAGGCGTCTTGGCGAGTTTGAGCTGCATGCGGATGAATTCCGCCCGGGCGAGGTCGCCGTTCTCTTCGAGCCAGTCGGCGTAGACCAACCGCGGCTCGTCGTTGTCGGGCTCCGCACAAACGGCCTGTAGAAGCGCCTCATTCTCGGTCATGAGTTACCGTCCCCGGCCGCGCATGAACCTTCTGGCCTGCCATGCCGTCTCGATAATAACAGAAACAACCCTGGTGTACTGTACGCATTGTATCGCCATGAAAGTCCTGCTGAAGCAGCAAACCCTGATTCTCGTGCCCGAAACCGAGGCGGAACGCGCCGAACTCGGCGAATGGAAAGCGGTCCGGACCAGCCACGTGTTCTACGTTCTGACCCATAACGGAGAGGGAATGGCGCTGGGCGATCTTGGCCCGCGCGAAGAGGTCGCCAACGAGCCGATCAACATCTCCAGTACCTGCACCCATCCGGCAGGGCGGCTCATCAGCAATTTCGCTGCGACGCCGTTCACCCTCGACAGTCGCGACTATGCCTGCGTCGAGGCGTTCTGGCAGGGCCTGAAATTCGCGAAGGAGTCGGAGCGCCGCCGCGTGGCCAGTCTTGAGGGACCGGCAGCGCGCAAGGCCGGCGAGGAACAGGGTTATGGCGCCACGGTCACCTATGAAGGCCGCGACATCGTCGTCGGCACGTGGGAGCACTGGCAGCTCATGGAGGCAGCTTGCTGGGCGAAGTTCAGCCAGCACGCCGAGGCGCGCGAGGCGCTGCTCTCGACAGGCGAACGTCCCCTGCAACACCGCATGCGCCGCGATAGTCGCGCCATTCCCGGAGCGATCATGGCGGAAATCTGGATGCGGATCCGCGGGAAACTCCGGAGCGAACGGGGAGTGGGCTCCTCGTGAGGCGCCCGCCTCGCTGCCCGCCGGATAACGACGCTCAGAAGTGCCGTCCCCCACCGCCGACGTCGATGACAGGCTGTCCCGACGTTGGCGGGTTGCGTGACGGCACGAGTTCGCTGGTCAGCCCGCCGGTCCAGCCGAGGCCCAGTGACTTGAGCGTCTCGACCGTGCTCGGCTGGAGGAGTTTGAAGAGGCGCCGCCGCAGCGCGAAATGGAGATAGAGCGGCGTGATCACATACATCGCCGCGGAGAGCAACATCATTACGACGAAGACCGGCACGACCACCTCGCGCGCGACGCCAACCCCCAGCAGCAGCGCTGGCAGGCCGGCGCAGAAGAGCGCCGGAAAGGCAATAAATCCGAACAAGGCCCAGCCGATCCGAAACCAGAACAGGCCGCGCAAGCGGCCATAACAGCGATCACAGCAGGAGCATCGCAGGGTGATCCAGCGATCGGTGTACCTCCCTGCGCCCACTGTCCGCTTGTTGACGCGCAGATAAGCGGTGTCTCCGTCGGCCACTTCGCCACAAACGAAGCAACTGACCGAGCGACTGGCGCGGATCTCAGGCCGCGGCTCCTCATACTCGCGGACAGGGGCGGCAGCCGGCCTTTCTCGGTCCGCTTTCTCCGAGGGGTGTGTCCGCGGGCCGACCGTCGAGTGTTCCGGCACCTCGACCTTGGTACTATGACAATGAGGACACAAAATGGAGACTCCAGCCAGATGATCCGAGGAGCGGATGACCTGATCGCAATTCGGACAGCGGTGGTCGATCATGGTCGTCCTCACCGAAAGAAGCGAGCGACAGAGATCCGAAACCCTGGCAGGAGATCCGGCAGCATGACGTCCTGATCCGATACCACTATCTCCGGCGGTTCGTCCTCGAAGTACAGGTGAGCGGACTCTGCTGTCGCGTCAAGCACGCAGACCACCGCGACGTCGGCGTTCAGATACTCAGCCACCTTGACCAATACGTTCTTCCAGCGATCGGTCGGCGAGCGCACCTCGAAGACCAGTTCAGGTGCGACAGACAGATACCCCTCCGGCATTGGCCCCTTGGGCACCCGTAGATAGCTGTAATAGGCAACATCGGCGCCACGCACTGTGTCCGGGTTGTGTTCGGTGATGACACCGGAGTCGTTACTTACCACACGACCGAGATCGCGTTCCTCGACGTAATTACCGACGAGACGAACCACCTTCCCACAGATCTCCCCATGACGCGGTGCAGGTACATTCACCGCCATGACCCTCCCGCGCACTAACTCCCTGGGTTGTCCATTGTCAGGCAGCAACCGGAATGCCTCGGCCGTTAGTAGAGTATTCACCGCCTCCATATCCGAATCTCCGTCGCGCAGGTTCACCACTTCGCCGCCCCGTCATAGCGCCCGAACACGTCCGCCAGGGCGTTCATGATCTCGCCGACGGTGCAGCGCACCTCCGCCGCCTCCAGCAGCACCGGCATCAGGTTCGCCTTCGTCGCCGCCACGCGCCGCACCTCGTCGAGCGTGCGCCGCACCGCCTCGCCGTCGCGGCGCTCCTTGATCCGCCGCAGCGACGCCACCTGCTCCTTCTCGACCGTGTCGTCGATCACCAGCGTCTCGATGGGCTTCGCCTGCGCCTCCTGGAAGGCGTTGACGCCGACGATCAGCTTGCGCTTCGCGTCCACCTCACGCTGATAGACGAACGCGGCGTCGGCAATCTCACGCCGGAAAAAGCCCGATTCCAGAGCCGCGATCATGCCGCCCTTCTGCTCGATGCGCTCGAAGTAGGCCCGCGCCTCCTGCTGCATCTGCTTCGTCAGCGCCTCGACGAAGTAACTGCCGCCGAGCGGATCGACCGTGTTGGTGACGCCCGTCTCGTAGGCGAGCACCTGCTGCGTCCGCAACGCCAGCGTGACGGCGTGCTCCGACGGCAAGGCCAGCACCTCGTCCATGCTATTCGTATGCAGCGACTGACAGCCGCCCAGCACCGCCGCGAGCGCCTGATAGGCGACCCGCATCAGGTTCACCTGCGGCTGCTTGTCCTGCAGCGAGCAGCCGGCCGTCTGAGCGTGGAAGCGTAGTTTCCAGGAGGTCTCGCGTTTCGCCCCGTACTTGTGACGCAACGCCTCGGCCCAGAGGACGCGCGCCGCCCGATACTTGGCGATCTCCTCGAAAATGTCGTTGTGGGCGTTGAAGAAGAACGACAATCGCGGGGCGAATTGATCGACATTCAGGCCGCGCTGGAGGCAGGTATCGACGTAGTGGAAGCCGTCGGCGAGGGTGAAGGCCAATTCCTGCGCGGCGGTCGAACCGGCTTCGCGGATATGGTAGCCGCTGATGCTGACCGTGTTCCACTGCGGCACCTGCTCGGCGCAGAACTCGATGACGTCGCACACCAGGCGAACGTGCGGTTCCGGCGGGAAGACGAACTCGTTCTGGGCGTGAAATTCCTTCAGGATATCGTTCTGGATCGTGCCGCGGAGTTGCTTCCAGTCAACGCCGTGGTCGCGGGCGTTGGCGAGGAAGAAGGCCAGGACGATCGCCGCCGGCGCGTTGATGGTCATCGACACCGACACCTTCGCGAGATCGATGCCGTTGAAGAGTTCGCGCACGTCGTCGAGCGTCGCGACGGCAACACCGAGGCGGCCGACCTCGCCGAGAGCGCGCGGGTCGTCGCTGTCCAGACCCATGAGCGTCGGCAGGTCGAAGGCGGTGCTCAGGCCCGTCTGGCCCTTGTCGAGCAGGAAGCGAAAGCGTTCGTTGGTCTGGCGCGCGGTGCCGAAGCCGGCGAACTGGCGCATTGTCCATAATCGCGATCTGTACATGGTGGCATGTACGCCGCGCGTGAACGGATACTGTCCCGGATAACCGAGATCGGTATCGTGGTCAAAGCCGTTGAGGCTATCGGGGGTGTACAGCGGTTCGATAGGGACACTGCTGACGGTGGTGGGCGGCTGCTCGCGGGTTGGCGCGGCGGCAACTTCTTTTTCCCAGCGGTCGCGGGCGGCAGTGTCGGTGATGGTGGCCATGATTGTTGGATTCCCTCTCTCAGGCGGAATGGCGGCAAAATGAAGAAAATGCGGACCTTCCCTGTTGACGTCGCACACCCATTGAGGTAGTATCTTCTGAGGCAGCTTCGCTGCATAAATAGAAATTCAGTGATTCTGGGAGGAACTATGGATCCTTACAAGGCTCTCCGTGAGGCTTACACCCAAGTCGTCCGTGAGTTCAAATTCGAGGCAGACAAGATCGTCCGCCGGAAAGCCCCGCGCGAGCGACTCCTCCAGTTATTCGGTCAACAACAGGCTCAGTTGGGCTGGTCGGATGATGACGTCTTCGATAGAGTCATTAACTGGCGCAAGCAGCATAAGTTGCCCTCATTGCACGAGTTGCTTGCCAACGACAACTGACTCGATCCCTCATTGCTGTGGACCCATTGAAGCTGAGGCAGCTTCGCTGCACAGGCAGGGAGTTTTCAGTCCTCCCACGGGTTCGACCCGTGGACCCATTCCCTGTAACTCCCACGGCACGAGGTTCGAGCCGGTGCTGCCGTGGCGGTTTCGCCGTCACGGCAGTTTCTTCACTTCATCCCCACTAGGTGGGCATTGTTCCCGCGTTGCCGCCGCCGGGTACTCTGACTGTCCACGACTGCCCCGTAACTCTCGCGATGCATGCAATTCACATGGTCGCGTGGTCATTCTTCCAGGCCGAGTTCCTGGAGAGATTGCGCTCTGAGCAAGGCTTCCGCGACGGACGAGAGTTGCTCCTTGGAGAGCATCGTGACGCGCTTGACGACCTTGTGAGGTAGACGACCGAAGCGGCATTTCAGTTGCCGCAGGATCATGGCAGCCTGCCCGTCCGAATAACCCTCTCGCCAACCTGAGAGCCTCCCCATCTCATAGACGTGGAGGCTCATTGGGCGCAGCATCGGGTTTTCCTCCCCCGAGAGGAGCGCGTGGTACTTGGTGTCGGCGGCACACCCCTGTGGGCGGCCCCAAGGAGCACTCGGATCGGGATTCGCCGCTTCGGCCTGCAAATACCGTTCAAGAGCTGCCTGGCACTTGGTTTCCCGGAACTTCCACATCATGGGGTCGGCCATCAGGAGTTGGATCAGATATAGGACTTTCTCGACCGGGAAACGAGCCAAGTACCCTCGCACCTCAGCACTCAGAGGCCCGAACCAGCGCTTCAGAAACCGCGCCACAAGATCCCGTTGGTCTGCCTCGGTCATCACATGGGGTCGCCAGACAAACCTGTCTTGCGGCTTTGTGTGGCGTGACCTTGTCATGCTATCACCTTTCGACACGGGCACGATTGCCGTCGCTACTGCCGCAGCACAAGCAGCGTCACCTCGGGACGACAATTGTACCGCAACGGGTGCTGCCCCGCGAGGCCGCGGCTGACGTACATCAAGGTCGGCGGCTCGTCGAAGGTGCCGCAGTCGTACTTGCGACTGTAACGACTCGGCACCAGCACCGAACCGATGATGGGAAAGCGAATCTGCCCGCCGTGAACGTGGCCCGCCAGCATCAGATCCATGCGGTGGCGCCGCGCCCATTTGATGTTATCGGGAGTGTGGCTCAGGCACAGGCGGAACGGCCCCTCGGGACAGCCGCTCAGCTCCGGCGGCGGCGCGAACCACGGCCCCTCGTGCCCCACGACCACCATGCGCTCGCCGCGCACGTCAATCTCTCGCCAGCCGTTGCCGAGGACATCCATTCCCACGCGCCGCAGCCGCCGCCGAATCGCCACCGTGTCGCGCCACGAGTCATGGTTGCCCAGGATGGCAAACGCCGCCACGCGCCAGCGCAGCCGTCCCAGCACCGGCAGGATCCACCGATGATGCCAGGCGCTATCGACCACGTCGCCTGTTAGCGCTACCAGGTCCGGCTCCCACGCGCGGCAACGATCCATGACATGCTGATAGAACGCGCGATCCGGACAGCCGCACAGGTGCAGGTCCGTCAGGTGCAGGATGCGCAACCCGTCCCAGGCCGCCGGCAACCGCGGCAACCGGAGCGTTTTCTCGACGAAATCCACCTGAAAAATCTGGTTCCCTGGCAGGCGCGCCAGGCGGCTGTGCTTGCTGCGCCCGACCGGCTTGTACCCCAGTTCGGCGGCGACGTTCACCATCTGCGTCGTCGTCTTGAGGACCGCGGCCGGCGCCCGTCGCAAGAGCCGCAGCACCGTCGCCAGCGGTAATACGACAAAGCCAAGAAACCAGCAAACGACAACATAAGCACTCGGGAATGATCCAAGAGTGATGGGTTGGGTGGCCGGCGCCAGGTTGAAACGCAGGTCGAAAACCAGCCAGAACATCACTGGCCCGGCGAGCACGATCAGGAAATCGACCTTGCGTGTCACGCTCAGCAGTTTGTGCGGCAGGGCGCAGCCGTAGATGCAGTTCAGGGCGCTGACCATCAGCACGGCGTGGCCGGCGCAGGCGCCCAGGAACAACAGGACCATGACGAGCGGTTGGCTCGCCGGCAACTCGACAACAGCCGCCAGCACTGCAGGACTCATGATGTTGCCCTCGGTGACGGGTAGCGGGTGATGGGTGGCGGGAGAAGCAGAGGCTTTCTTCTCTTCTCCCGCCACCCGTCACCCGCCACCCGCTACCCGGCTGCCGACCACTTGCGGCTGCGATTCTGGACTGGGAGACGTGGGTGGGTCGGGACTTTCCAGGGCGGCGAGCAGTTGATCGACCCGGAAGGGCTTGTACAGGACGAAACGCAATCCTTCCCCGCGTGCCTTGACGATCGAATGGTGCGGATCGTAGCCGAACGCCGTCATCAGGATCACCCGCGCCCGCGGCTGCGCCTGCCGTAAGCGCGCGTAAATTTCGTAGCCGGTCAGGTCCGGCAAACGGATGTCCGTGAGGATGGCATCGTAAGAGCAGAGGCGCGCCATGGTAAGGGCTTCCTTGCCGTCGCGGGCCGTCTCCACCACACAGCCGAACCGTCCAAGAATCGCGTGAGCACTGCGGCGAACCCGCTCGTCGTTGTCCGCCACCAACACGCGCAGCCCCTTCAGATGCGGATGAGTCTCAGGAGCAGGCGGCGCGTGCGGATCCACCGCGGCCAGGTTTTCGCCGACCTTCTGAATGCACTGCTTGATGGCCCGGGCGCTCGCCAGGATCTGCCGCAGTTTGTCGGTCATCTCGGGCTCGTGGCCGATCCAGCGATCCAGCACCGCGGTCGCCGCGGCGAGGATGTCATCGACCGGCAGGGCCACCTCGCGACTGATGGCTTCGACGGATTGCGTCGCGGTGCTGCGTTTCTCGGCCGACAATAGTTCGAGCGTGTGCAGGGCCGAGGCGATTTCACGACAAAAAATCTCTGCAAACTGCAAATCCTGCTCGCCGAAGCCGCCCGGCTGCGGGCTTTCGACGTTGAAAGTGCCGATGATCTGATCGCCGACGGTCAGCGCCACGGTCAGCGATGACCGCGCTCCCTGGGCGCCCTCGATGTAGAGCGGGTCGGTGGTGGTGTCGGGACAAAGGTAGCTCTTGCCGGTCGCCGCGACAAAGCCGGTCACGCCGTTGCCCTCGGCCCGTGCGTACAGGACGCGCGTGGCCGCCTCGGGCGTCATGCCTTCTTCCAGCAGTGGTTCCAGCTTGCCGGTGGCGCGGTCCAGCAGACGAATCTCAACGACGTCGTAATGCAGCAGGTCGTGAGTGAACTTGCGAATGTTGAGCTTGAGCACCTCGATGCGTTCCTCGACGCTCATCTCGGCGATCTGCTCGGTGGACAGCGCGGCGAGTTCGCGGCCCGCCTGGTGGAGAGCGTCGAGTTTCTGCTGCTGTTGCACCAGGGGAGTGACGTCGCGCGTGACGCTCAGGAGTTGTTCGACCTTCCCGGAAGCGTCGCAGATGGGGGTGACCTGCAGTTCGAGATAGTGGTTATCGCGACAGTGCAGCCGGGTGGCGACGGCCTTGCCGGCCAGGGCGGTGTGAAAGGGGCAGTAGTCGGGGCCAAGGATTTCCGGCGAGCCGAGGGCCTCGTAGAAACTGCGCCCGCGCGCGAAACCGCCGCACCATTTCTCGAGGACCGAGTTCGCCCAGGTGATGCGCAAGTCGGAATTGACCAGGGCGACGCCGTCGCAAAGCACGTCGAGGATATAGTCGGCCTGAAGCAGCGAACCGGCGCGCTCCCAGAGGGCCGGATCCTGCGGGTTGGCGTAGACGCCGTCGAAGCGCTCGGTGCGCAGCAGGGCGAGTCCCTGGGCGACGTTGTCTACGCGGACGATATCACAGTCCGGTTCGCAGCGCTCCAGCGGGGTGCCCGCTTTCAGACCGGGGGCCTCGAAGATGAGAATACGCGGTCGCTCCGCCAACGGTTCCTCCACCCAAGCGCGCAATGACGTCCTCTATCCTTGTGAGAGTATAAACCATTGCAAGAGCGGCTACAAGAAAGGATAGAGGCCAGGGTGCCCTCTGGATATTGGCGAGCCGGGAGCGTGAGCGACCGGAGCACCCTGGCGTCCTCCGGTCGCTCACCGGCTCGCCTCGTGCCAAAATCGCGAGGGGCACCCCTGGGAATCCGGCTTGACCCGCTCCGGGCAGGTCGCTATTATCCGACGCTTTCCGAGATCGACGACCGGTCATTGCCTACAGGGGTGTGAGGCTATGCGCCGTTTGAGGGGCTTGCTGCCGGGGCTGCTGCTCGGGTTGCTCGCCGGCTGCGCCACCGACCAGTCGGTGCGCCCCGCCAGCTGGCTCGATCGCGTGCGCTCCGGCCAGGCCCCCCTTGCGTCCGACGGCGTCCTCCTCGATATCAGCTTGATCGAAAAGCCCATCCTGGATGCCGAGATCAACGACGTGGTATGGAACAGCACTGACGAGCAGGTCGTGGCCCTGGAACACAAATGGAAACTCGAAGAGAGTGGCTTCCGCGTCGGCCACGTCATCGGCATGACGCCGGAGCGCCTGCAGGCGCTGCTCACCAACGATCGTCACTGCGTCTGGCGCAAACGCCAGATCTTGCCGGCGAACAAGTCGCTGGCGCTGGACATCAGCCGCGTTGCGCAGGAGTTCCGCTTCCAGATCCGGCAGGACGGTCAGGCAGTTCCTGTCGAGTTGGAACAGGCGCAGGCCTACCTGATCG
>DASPXY010000848.1:0-4289 GCA_035637055.1 Gemmataceae bacterium
TTCGAGCGGCTCGCGCAGACGTGACCGTCCGCTACCCCTCGCTGAGGACTACCTTCACGCCGCCGCGTTCGTGCTCGACCTGCCCGTGGAGACCATCGTCAAGGCGGTCAGGCTCGACCTTGCCGAGTCGGCGCTGCACGCCCCCCAGGCCACCTGGAGCGGCGTGGAGTTCTACCCGAGCTTCCCGATGAAGGCAGCCGTAAGGTACCGGCTGAGCGCTGCCGCTGCCCTCTTGGAAGCGGCTGGCAGCGCTCGTACGTGCAGCAGCGGACGGCGGGACGTTCACGATCCAGGCCATGTACCATGCCTCCGTGTCACGAGAGACCGGATGATTCGTGACCTCGGCGTTCCAAGCGTTCCTGATGAGGAGGCCCTAGAGAACATCCCTTGACTGGCAGGAGGCTCACCCACAGCCTTACTACCAGCGAGAACACCCCACGCGGGCCTGTAGCTCAGGCGGTTAGAGCGCGTCCCTGATAAGGAAATCCTGGGGCATTTCACTCGTCCGGTGACCAGCAGGAACAGCCATTCGTGCAGGTCGCTGCCATGATAGCGCAGCGATCAAGTGGCAGCGAATAGCAGCAATTCGCACCGGCTGGCGACCAAATGCTGATGAGTTCCTGAGCCCGAATCGGACAGATGACCTGGTGTCTCTCTCCACCGAATTGTGTTGCAACCAGGTCAAGGGACGGCAGCTCTCCACGCTCTTCAGCCGATGCCGTGTGGACGGAATCTGCATGTGGACGCTCTGGCCCAGCTCCTACTGCTCGTCGCTGGCCACGGGTCCTGGGGCCACAGGTCCTGGGGCCGCCGTGGACATGCTGAGTGGCCAGAGCCAAGTGTCTTGGCGATCCTCCAGTCGTATGCCGAACCGGAACGCAGCAACGCCTGCTTCATTGGGGCGCCGCGCCTGGGATGTAGCGACAGTGCCGCCCGACAGGCGAGTGCTGCGACCGCCCACTCCAGCAGGCCCCACGGCGGCGAAGATGCGTACCCGGGCGTCCTTCGATAGGGCTCGAACCTCAAGAGCATCCGGCGGCTCGGCCGCTGGTCAGTTTGCGCCGACGCCTCTTCTCTTGCGGGATAAGATGCAGGCTGACCCGACTAGGTCAGCCTGCTTGTGCCATGAACGCAACGTCTAGCTTGGTGCCGGACGTGGCGAGGCCAATTGCCTACAGCTCACAGGAACAGTTTGCTTGCGATGTCGGACGCCCAATTCAACCAGGTGGACGTGTCTTCATGGCGTGTTCGGGATGAGGAACCCGCCGGAGATGACGAGAAGGTGTGGCTAACTGCGCCGGATGGTCCTGACTGGTTGTTCAAGCCAGTCACCGAGCATGAGCGTCTGGGTTTCGTCCAAGGAGAGGACTGGTCGGAGAAGGTGTCGTCCGAGTTGGCCGCCCTGCTTGGCGTTCCCTGTGCCAAGGTCGAACTCGCCGTGCGGAGGGGGCGAGAAGGTTCCATTTCTCTGGACCTCACGCCGCCAGGCTGGCAGCTCCAGCCTGGGTCGGTGCTGCTCGCAGGCACCGCGGGGGATTACATCCCAGGCGACAGGGCGCGACGAGGGCACTCGCTTGTGAACATCGAGCGCGCTCTTGAGGGATTCGATCCTCCGCCCGGAGCCACCGTGCCCGACGGATTCAGTGCCTTCGACGTATTTGCTGGATTCCTGGTGCTTGACGCGTGGATTGCCAACCGGGATCGTCACGACGAGAACTGGGCCGTGCTGCTACCACCACCCCCAGACGAGAGCAAGCCTGGAAGGCTCGCGGGTTCGTATGATCACGCCACCAGCCTCGGCTTTAACCTGCAGGATGCCGAACGTGACCGGAGGCTACAGGGGGGAACCGTGGAAGCCTGGGCGAAGCGAGGTGATGCCTACCGCTTTGAGTGGCCTAGAGGCAGGAAGCAAGACGTGCCCACGCTGGTCGACTTTGCGGCGACCGCGACTTCGATGCGTCCACCAGCGGTCCGCTCGTACTGGGTCAGCCGGTTGGCGGCAATCGAAGGCCAAGCAGTCGCCGATCTCGTTGCGCGTGTGCCAGGAATGTCACAGCTAGCCTGTAGGTTCGTTCTAGAGTTGACTAGCATCAACCGAGAGAGGCTTCTGAATGTCCTGGCCTAGGCGTGACGTCATCGTCGAGGACGCGCAAGTCCTCGGCGCCTCGCCACGTGTCCTCCGACGTCTCGCCGTGGCTTGGCAGCATCCTGTCACGCGTGCGATTGAGCCCGTCGGCATCCTTGAGTGCGATGAAGCAGGTTATCTATTTCGCTACCTGCACAATGCATTCCGCGTCGAGGGCTTCCGGCCCCTCCTAGGCTTCCCTGACCTGCATCGGACCTACAGGTCAACGCGGCTCTTCCCACTGTTTGCCCAGCGGGTCATGGATGCTCGACGGCCTGACTACGGTCGGTACCTTACTCAGCTCCACCTTCCGGAGGATGCTGGGCCCTTTGAGCTTCTTGGCCGCTCAGGCGGTCATCGCAAGGGTGACACCATCCAGCTGTGCCCAGAGCCATTCGTCGCTCCCGACGGGTCAACACGCTCCATCTTCTTGGTGAACGGGGTCCGCCACGTGCTCGCGGCGGATCCGACAGCAGAACGGCGGTTCGCGACGCTGCGGCCCGGAGAGCGGCTTGTGTTGGTTGATGAGCCTGAGAATGATTGGAACAACCGTGCGATTCTGGTGTCGGCCCGTGACAGACGCCGGCTGGGCTGGGTTCCGGACCTACTACTCGATTACGTCCACACAGTCTGTGACCAGGGTGAGCCATCACTCGTGGTCGAGCACGTGAACGGCCCTGAAGCCCCACCACACCTCCGCCTTCTCGTCCAGCTCACCGGCCAGGTGCCGGCCGGCTACCGACCCTTCACGGGGCCTAGATGGGAGCCAGTTAGCTCAATGTGAGGCGGGGTCAGGCGGTGGGGTAATGGGGTTCGCTGCCACCGCCACGACGGCAACGCCGACGCCGCAACGATCTGAAGCGCAGAACCCCCGTGCGCCAAGTGGCGCGGCTTCTTCGCCGACCGCCAGGTGCACGCCGCCCTCGATTAGCTGTTCAACACCGGAGAGCCCGCACGCGACCTGGTCGCCCTGGTCGCCAACCGCGTGCCCAACCTCCCCCGGGCGGACGTCCGCGCCAGCCTGGTTCGCGCCCGAGCAGCCTTCGACTTCCCCACGCCAAGCCTTCTCATGACCCCTACCACGCCTGCCGCTGCGCCCGCGCCCAGGCCAACCGGCACTCCTCAGCGACCGCGGACCCGCTACACCCCGGTGAGCGGCTCGGAGCGGACGCCTCACGCTCCGGGACGTCATCGCAAGCGTCCGACTCGAGGCCGGTGTCGCATCGAGACCGACTACATGGGCCAAGACCACAGCGCCGAGCTGCTTGCCGACGGCCAGATCAGCTTCCAGGGCCAGACCTACCGGTTGCCGTCGAGCGCCGGGATCGCGGTGAAGGAAGCCGTCCGCGGCCCAGGCATTCGTGACCCGATCTGCGCGACGGACGGGTGGGCGTTCTGGCGGGCCACCGACGCCAAGCCGGCGACACCACGCTCAAGGTCATCCGCCAACGCGCCGCAGCCGACCAGATCGCCTGACGGGCCAATCAGCTTGCACAGAATCGACATGAGCCGTGGCAGGGAACGGACTTAGAGCGTGCGCGGATTGGCACTGAAGGATGGGTTGGTCGGCTGGGCAACCACGCAGCGGCGTCATCGAGAACGTGTGGCGCGGATTGTTAACGGGTTCACTGGGCATTACGCTGCCGCGATGGCAAGCCCCCCACGCCTTCGCCTCTCCATCGGCGCCAACGGCGGCACGAAGGTCTTCGCCTTCGTCGTGGCAGCAGTCACGGTCGCCACTGATCTCTTCCTTGTGCTCCTTGGTGTGATGGTGGTCAGCGATCAGTTTGCCAAGCGAGCTCACGACTGGGCGCTGACTGCTGCGGTCATGTTTGTCGGCCTCTCCGTGGCCATCTATGTCGTGAGCGCTGTTGCCTACGTCATGCTGGGCGTGCTGAGGACCGGGGCTTGGCTGGACGGCACCACGCTGAGCATGCGAGTCGGTTTCCGAACGACGTCGGTCGACCTCGCGACGGCGGATGTCCACTGCGGCCTGCAAGGCAAGACGCTGATCGCCCGCGATCCGGGATCGGGATCGACGCTGACGTTGGCGCTACAGGGCCGAGGGTCGGTCAGGCTGCCGTCGGCCCAACTGCGTGCGTTGGCGGAGGCCATCGGCCAAGGCCAGACGCGTACGAGTTCCGAGGAGGACCCGTTGGTGGTG
>DASPXY010000849.1:0-3434 GCA_035637055.1 Gemmataceae bacterium
TTCGGATCTGCGTGCCGATGCGAAACGGCGTTTCGCAGGCTGGCGTTCCCAAACAGGAGTTTGGGAACGAGGGCTTTCCACTCGTCCACATGATTGACCAGGGCATTCATTTTATCCTCGCCCCAGAACGATAGCCCCGACAGGCATGGATTCTTCATCGTACACATCGACGAGCAGCCCGTGTTCGACGCCAAACGCCCCACCATGTTCCCAGATTTCGATCCACGGTTCGTAGGGGTTGGGGAGTCCTTGCGTAGCCGGGCAACGCTCCCATTTGAGGAATGAGACAGCGATTCGGCTCGTAACATTCCGCATCGCAGGGATGTTTGCGGAACGGGCTGCAGCATCCTCCTCAGGTGAAAGCTCGAAAGACGGGGCAATTTCCCTGAGAGCATCGTCAAAAATCGAGTATTGGATTCCAAACATCTCCTCGACTTCCCGCCACCGCCTCTTCCCCTTGCTGGCAGCACGCAGGAAGTCGTCGCCCGACCATCCAGGGATCGCAGCAGTTCGTCGAATTTGGATTAGGCGATTGAGAGCATCCATCGACGGGCGTCGCCTCGTCTTGACTTATCTGTTGATGACCTCATCGAGATTCAATACCAAGTTCCCGAGCATCGTCCACGCCGCCAACTCCTGCACGTTCACCGCCGGCCCCGGCTGACTCTCGCCGACGCGCACCAGTTGCTCGGCCCCCTTCGGGTCCGCACGGAAGCGCGTCAGGTGCTCCGTCAGCGTGTCGCGCAGGATGCCCATTTCCACCTCGTCCGGCGTTCGCGCCGTCACCAGCCGGAACAGGTGCCGCAGCCGCGCATCGCGATCCCCGCCCGCCTCGCGCAGCGTGCGCTCGGCCAGGGCGCGCGATGCCTCGACGAACAGTTGCTCGTTCATCAACAGCAGCGCTTGCAAGGGCGTGTTGGTGCGTTCGCGCCGCACCGTACAGGACTCGCGCGACGGCGCATCGAGCGTGCCCATCTGCGGCGGGTGCGACGTTCGCTTCCAGAATGTGTACATGCTGCGGCGATGCACCTTCTCCAGCCCCTTGTCGGCGACGAACTTGCCGGTGTTGCTGCCGGTGAACGCGACCGCCTCCCACAACCCCTGCGGCTGCGGCGGCCGCACGCTTGGGCCGCCCACACGCTCGACCAGCAACCCGCTCACGAACAATGCCTGATCGCGCAACACCTCGGCATCGAGCCGGAAACGCGGACCGCGCGACAGCAGTCGATTCGCCGGATCCTTTGTCAGCCGATCCGTCGTCACCTTCGCCGACTGTCGATAAGCCGCCGACGTCACCAGACGCTTCACCATCTGCTTCACATCCCAGCCGTCCTCGACGAACTGCACCGCCAGCCAGTCGAGCAACTCGGGATGGCTTGGCAGTTCGCCCTGACTGCCAAAGTCCTCCGCCGTCTTGACCAGGCCGGTGCCGAAAAACTGCTGCCACAAACGATTGGCCGCCACCCGCGCCGTCAGCGGATGCGCTGGATCGATCAGCCAGCGCGCGAAGCCAAGCCGATTGCGCGGCGCGTCCTTCGGCAGCGGCGGCAGGAAATTCGGCGTATCGCGATCCACTTTAACGCCTTTCTGGTCGTACTCGCCGCGCTTCAGGATGTACGCCGGGCGAGCGTCGGCGCGCTCCTTGAAGACCAGCGTTGTCGGCGTCTGTTTCTCGATGGCCTCCTTTTCCTTGGTCAAGGCGGTCAACTGCTGTTGGAGCGGGGCGACAATGGTGTGCGTCCCGGAGTAGGCCGTTTCGAGGAAGTATTTCAGGAGTTCCTTCTTCTGAGCCTCGGTGCGTTTGGCGCGATCGAGCGCGACGATTTTCTGCAGCGGCTTGGGCAGGCCGACCCCCTTGACCGCCCGCTGCGCGCCGATCCAGGCGCTAAGGGTGTCATAGGGACGATCGCCCTGGGGCAGACGTGTGACCAGGCCGCCGCGGTCCCAGTAAGCGGTGCCGCCGTGCTGCGTGAACGCCCAGCCGTTGATGACCGCACCCGGCTTGATGCCGACCTTCGACGCCTCGACCTCCAACCGCACCCACTGCCCCGCCGCGGGCAGTTTGCCCATCGCGCGCCGCTCCGGCGAGTTATCCGCTCCCCAGGGGATGATATTCTCGCCCCAGTAAGCGCGGTGCTTCCAGCCGTCGGTGTGCCACTGCAGCATGATCTCGCGCGGCGGCCGCTTCGGATCGAGGTAGACGTAGGCAAAGAGCTTATCACCCGAGCCGACGCGCAAACCCGGCTTGGCCTGAGCCAGCACAACCTGTTGCAGATCCGTCGCGGTCAGCTTGATCGCCTTGCTGCCGCTGTAGACCGGCTCCGGCTTGCCGACGAAGTTCCACGGCAGATTCGCGCCGCCCACTTCCGCCTTCACCCCCGCTGGGAGGGCGTCGTCCAGCCAGACGTAATCGCCCAGCGGCGCCTCCTCGGGGAGCTTCGCGTCCACCGCAGAGTCGTACTTCACCTGGGCGACTGCCTTCGCGATGTCTTGTTGCAGGGCGACGAGCCGCTGCTGCATCTTCGCGAGCGCAGCGGCCTGCTCTGGAGTCGCGATGCGCGCCACCGGCGCATGCTCCTTGGCATTGCCATCGAGCGCCCCGCCATCGATGTTGTTGAAGAAGGCGAACAGCTGGTAATACTCTTTCTGACTAACCGGATCGAATTTGTGGTCATGGCAGCGAGCGCAGCCGACCGTCAGCCCCAGGAACACGACGCCGTTGGTATCGACGCGGTCCACCGTGTTGCGAACGTACGCCTCCTCCTCGATGGTGCCGCCCTCGCTCGTCGTCACGTGGCAGCGCAGAAAGCCAGTCGCAACCGTTTGATCGAGGGTCGCGCCGGGCAGCAAATCGCCGGCCATCTGTTCGAGGATGAAGCGATTGAAGGGAAGGTTGTTGTTGAAGGAGCGAATGACCCAGTCGCGATAGGGCCACATCTCGCGATAGTTGTCCAGGTGCATGCCGTGGGTGTCGCCGTAGCGGGCCGCGTCGAGCCAGTACCGGGCCATGTGCTCGCCGTAGCGCGGCGATTGCAGCAGTCGATCCACCACCTTCGCGTACGCTTCCGCCGACGTATCCTTGAGGAACGCCTCGACCTCGGCGAGCGTCGGCGGCAAGCCCGTCAGGTCGAGCGTTACGCGCCGCAGCAGGGCAGTCTTGCTCGCCTCCTCCGTTGGCGCCAGCCCCTCCGCCTCCAGCCGGGCGAGGATGAAGCGATCGGCGGGATTACGTGGCCAGGCCACGCGCTTGACCGCCGGCAACGGCGGCCGCAGCGGCGGCGTGAACGCCCAGTGAGCCTTGGATTCGCCGCCTTCTGCGATCCATTTCTTGAGAATCTGCTTTTCGGCCGCAGTGAGCGTCTTGTTCGTGTGCGGCGGCGGCATGATCTCCCTGGCTTCGGCAGCGTGGATGCGGCGGACAAGCTCGCTCTCGC
>DASPXY010000850.1:0-2886 GCA_035637055.1 Gemmataceae bacterium
TGAGCAGGCCGGCCTGTCGGGGCTGCTCGCCGATGGTCGCCGCTCGGCGTAACCCACTGGAACTCCGCGGCGAGCCGGGAGCGTGATCCCGGCTCGCCGTGGCCCTCACGCCGCGGCTCGGCGCGGCCGCGCCCGCACGTCGAACAAGCCGAAAATGTCGTCTTCCGTCAACCCCAGCGGCGGCGGGTCGCCGTTCTGACCGATCAACTCGTTGAATAACCGCCGCTTCCTCTCCAGCACTTCCGCAATACGTCCCTCGATGGTCCCCTGACTGACAAAGCGCGTCACGAACACGGTCTCCTTCTGACCGAGACGGTGGGCGCGGTTGATCGCCTGATCCTCAACTGCGGGGTTCCACCACCGATCGAACAGGAACACGTAGTTGGTGAACTGCAAGTTGAGCCCGACGCTGCCGGTGCCGTAACTCATCAGGATGACGTGCTTCGTCGGGTCGCTCTTGAACCGATCGAGGATCGGCTGCCGCTCACGCTGCGGGATCTTGCCGTGGTACAGCAGCGGCCCGAACGGCGCCAGCGCCCGCGCGATCATTTCCAACGGCTCGACCCACTGCGAGAAGATAATCGCCTTGCGGTTACTCTCCGCCACCTCCGCCATGTCCGCCAGCAACTGCTCCATCTTGGCGCTCTGACCCGTCAACGGATCGAAATTGCAAATCTGCTTGAGCCGCATCACCAACTCGAAGACGTGCTGCACCGAAATGGTGTCCCCCAGCGCGTTGAGCCGCACCACACCCTCCTTTTCCGCCAGTTCGTAGGCGGCCCGCTGCGCCGGCGTCAATTCCAGGTACGCATCGCGAATCACCTTCGGCGGCATGTCCGTCGCCACGTCTTCCTTGACGCGCCGCAGGATACAATCGCCGGTCAGCTGCGGCAGCATCTTCGTGGGCGTCTCCGGCGGGATGCGATGCTTATCCACGAAGGCGAAGATGTTCACCAGATCCTCGGTGCGATTCTCAATGGGCGTACCGGTCATGGCCCAGCTGCGCTCGCGGCGAATGCTGCGCACCACCTGCGACGTCTTCGACTCCTTGTTCTTGATGCGCTGCGCCTCGTCGAGCACCACCACGTCGAAACCCAGGTTTTCGTCCGCGACCCAGGCGGCGTCGCGCGTGAGCAGTTCGTAATTGACCAATTTGAGAGGACATTTGGAGACAAACCACGACGTTTTGCGCGCCGCGGTATCGCCGCCGATGACCTCGAAGGGGACGTCGTCGGCCCACAGGCGCAGCTCGCGCGTCCAGTTGATCACGAGCGGCTTGGGACAGACGACGAGGACGCGTCGAATCAGGCCGCTATGTAAGAGAAGCCGGAGTGCAACAATCGTTTGCATAGTTTTGCCCAGCCCCATTTCGTCGGCGATCAGGGCGGCGTGCCGCGGCATGAGGAAGGCGATGCCCTTGAGCTGATAGGGATACGGCTTGAACGGCAGCGTGATCTGCTTGCCGGCGAAAACGTCTTCGAGCGGCGGCTGCAGCAAGTAGAGCAGTCGATCCTTGAAGACGACCATGTCGCTCGGCGGGCGGACGCGCGTCCGCGCCTGGCCCGGCGGGGCGGGCTGTGGTTCGGCGGGTGGGGGCTGCGGTTCGCCGTCGGGCTGCAGCAGCCGCGGTTTGGGAGGTTGGAGATCAATCGGGGAGGGGAAGCGCCAACCGTGCGTGCCGACCTCCATCGTGAGCTTGCCGAGCGAACGTGTCCACGGTGCCTTCGTCAAGAGCGGCGCCTGACGGACGGTCACCTGAAGGGACTGCTCGAAGCGCGGATGCGGGCGCGTGTCGATGGACAGGCCGAGTGCGATGGTCTGAACCTCGATCGTCGGGGATGCTTGCGCGGGCGCTGGGACAGCAAGGTCGTCCATGATGGCGGTGACCTCCATGTCAGGCGAGCTTCCCGTGCCGGTCCAGCGCCAGCAGCCCCAGGACGTGCCGGCAATGCCCATGTCTCAGGTAGCCGAGGCACTCGCAGGAGCAGTCCTCTGGCTCGCCGATGCGCACGTGGTAGAGGTTGCCCAGGCCGAGGCGGTGGACGGCGAACCCCTTGCCGCCGATGAAGCAAGGGATCTCGTGGAACGTATAAAAGCCCATCTTGCCGCCTGCGGCGATGGAGAAGACGCCGACGCCGTCCCGCGTGGGCGCCCGGACGAGGCGAATGGTTCGTCCGGAAGTGGAGCGTTCGGCCACGATCATCCCCCGCAGGGGCAGCAGAGCGCCGGCACTGGTCCGGCGCTCCCCACAGACAGCCTGGTTACCGCCCTGGTCCCGGAGTGGCGGGCCGACCCGGGATGCCCGCCTGATAGTTCGTGGGGTTGAGGAAATTGGGCCGCTGTCCCTGCTGGTTGGGGAAGGTGTAGAAGCCGCCGTAGCTCTGGAACCGCACCGGGTGGCCGGTTTCCGGCAGCGTCGGGATGAAATCGTCGCGCTCGTCGATCCCCGGCCGCCGCGGCAGTGCGCCGTACTCCGGCGTCATGAGCTGCTGGGCGGCGCTGCGCCGCGCCTGGTCGGGCAGCACGCCCAGGAAGTAGTTCAGCGCCGGCCGATTGTTGCCTCGCAGCAGGCCCAGGTCGGGACTCAGGGGTGACTGGGTCGGGTACGGATAGGGCGAAACCTGCGGATAGTATTGTGCCGCCGCCCGCTCCGTCGTGCCGACCAGCAACACACCTAGAGACGCCACAGCGAGAATCAGGAGCCGTTTCATCGTTCAATCCTCCACAGATGCCGCGCCGGAAGTGAGGAGCCAAGCCCCTTTGTTTACGTTACCCCATCGCACCGTCCGGAGCAAGGGTTCGCGACGCTGCTCCGTTGCCTCGGCCGCTTGCGGCTTAGCGGCCGGAACCCCTCCCCCAACCCCCTCCCCGAAGCGGAGAGGGGGA
>DASPXY010000851.1:0-2681 GCA_035637055.1 Gemmataceae bacterium
TCGCAACGTCGCCCTGTCCCAGCAGATCATCCGGACCGTCGCGCCGACTCTGACCGGGGACCGCCCGTGCGCCTGCGCCCGCGCGCTCGAAACCGCGGTGCTGACGCCCCGCCACCAGATCCCGGCGGCGACCCGCAAGCGACTGTCGCTGTTGCTCGGAAAGGAAAAGGCGTAGGGGAGGGCTTTACGCCCTCCCGTTATGAAGTGGGCGGGGATCAACCCCGCCCCTACAGTAAAGATATCAGGGAGACGTAACGGTGCTGAAACTTCTCGTGGTCGGGTCGGTGGCCCTCGATACCGTCAAGACCCCGTTCGGCGAGCAGAGCAACGTGCTGGGCGGCTCGGCCGCCTTCTTCGCGACCGCCGCGAGCTACTTCACCCCGGTCAGCCTGATCGCGGTGGTGGGGGAGGACTTTCCGGAGGTCCATCTCAAGTTCCTACGGATGCGGGGGATCGATCTGACCGGGCTGGAGCGACGTCCGGGCAAGACCTTCCGCTGGCGGGGGGAGTACTCCCACCAACTCAACGAGGCGAAGACCCTCGAAACACAACTGAACGTCTTCGAGACCTTCCGTCCCCGGATCCCGGAGGCCTACCGGTCGCCGGACCTGCTCTTCCTGGCCAACATCGATCCGGAGTTGCAGCACACCGTCCTGCAGCAGGTGAAGCGGCCCAGCTTGGTGGCCTGCGACACGATGAACTTCTGGATCGAGGGCAAGCGCACGGCGCTCATTCGTCTCCTCAAGGACGTGGACGTGCTCATCATCAACGACGGGGAGGCCCGCGCGCTGGGGGGCGATCCGAATCTCGTGAAGGTGGCACGCACGATCCGGGAGGCCGGGCCCGCGACGCTGATCGTCAAGCGCGGCGAGTACGGCGCCCTCATGTTCAGCCGCGATCGCGTCTTCGCCGCCCCCGCGTTCCCGCTCGAGCAGGTGAAGGACCCGACCGGCGCCGGGGACTGCTTCGCCGGCGGCTTTATGGGATACCTGGCTAGCACGGGCAATCTCAGCGAAGAGGCCTTCTGCCGGGCCGTCGTCTTCGGGAGCGTGATGGCCTCCTTCGCGGTCGAAGAGTTCAGTCTTGATCGACTGCGCCAGTTGGACTACAAGGAAATAGAAGGCCGGTTCAAGTCATTCAAGCGGCTCACGTTCTTCGAGGACATCTAAGGAGGAAAAGGCTATGGCTGAGTGCGGTCGTCTCGGACCCCGCGGTGGGTGGGCGCGCATACTGGTGGCCTTCGTGACCGGCAGTTTCCTCGCCGGCTGTGTCAGCGTGGAGACGATCAAGAAGCGGGAAAAGGAGTCGGAAGGGTATTACCAGCAGGGCCTGTCCGTACTGGACACCGACCAGCAGCGGGCGTTCGTCTCTTTCCAGAAAGCAATCCAGTCCAATCCGAACAACTACGATGCGCACTACTTGCTCGGGCATGTCTACTTCCTCCGGAAGGAATACACTGATGCCGAGCGGGAGTTCCGCACTTGTGTGAACCTGGACCCCAACAACGGGGAGGCCCTCAATTACCGGGGCCGGACCTTGATCTTCATGTCACGCCTGCCGGAGGCGATCGAGGTACTCAGAAAAGCGGTAACGCTGCCGCTCTATGCGACGCCGGACAAGGCGTACTTCAATCTCGCCGTGGCCCTGCACCAGCAGGGCGATATCCCCGGCGCCATCCGGGCCTACCGGGAAGCCTTGAAGATCGACCCCCCGAATGTGCCGCGCGCGCTGGTCTATCTCGAGTTGGGGAGGCTGCACATGCAGCAAGGGGAGGACGGCAAGGCCCGTGAGGCATTCGCCCAGGTCAAGACCTTGGACCCGCAGGGCACCGCCGGCGCGGAGGCAACCAAGATGATGAAGCAGCTTCGGTAACGACCGCGGTTTGAGATCGCGGCAAGCCGTGCAGGAGATGCATGGGAGACTCATTGGGCGAATATTTTCAGCGGGCCCGCGAGGCCAAGGGTCTGACGCTGGACGAGGCGGCAGCCCGGACCCGTATCCTGCCGCAGTACCTGAAGGCGGTCGAGGAAAACAACTACGCGCGCCTGCCAGACGAAGTCTTCGCCAAGGGGTTCGTGCGATCCTATGCCCGCATCTTGGGGTTGAACGAGGACGCGGTCATCCGCAAATTCGACGAGTCGGGCGGCCAGTTCTACGCCAAGCGCGCGGAACGGGAGACCCTCAGGCAGCAAATCGAGGAGGAAGAGCGCCGCAAGAAGGTCAACCGCAACCTCGTGGTCGGGGTGGTCGGCGTCGCGCTGATCCTCTTGTTCGTGCTCGTCGGGCGGGACCGCGACCGGTCCGAACGTCTGCCTGACTCCGAGCCGATCCCCGCCGTCTCCGGGCAGGTACCAGCCCCCACGCCGCCGCTGGCGGAACCGGCCGAGCCGGTGAACGAGCCCGCGTCCCGTCCCTCGTCTGGCCAGCTCGAGGTCGAACGCAATTTCTCCAGCGCGCTGCCACTCGAAGGAGTCGCCCCTGACGACCGGAAGAAGATGGTCCTGGATGTCGAGGCCGTCGAGCGGTGCTGGGTGAAGGTGCAGACCGACCATGTCGCGCCCCAGGAAGTGCTGTTGAATCCCGGCGACCGCGTCCGGTGGAAGGCCCAGGAGCGGCTGGCGCTGACGCTCGGCAACGCCGGCGGGGTCCGCGTGATGCTCAACGGAAAGCTCCAGGGCCCA
>DASPXY010000852.1:0-2364 GCA_035637055.1 Gemmataceae bacterium
GAGCACAAGGAGAGCTTCCCCGCGCGCGGCGGCGTCATCTCCCTTCAGCGCCGCGCGCACCACCTTGCGCGCCTCCGTCGCCGCCTCGGGAACGCGAGCGAGCGCAACGGCTGCCTCGCGTCGCACCGCCGGGTTCTTGTCCTTCAAGGCGGCCTGCAGCGCCGGCAGGGCAACCTTCACGCCGTCCTTCAGCGCGCCGAGCGCATGAGCAGCCATCGCGCGGACGGCCGCGTCCTCATCCTGCAGCGCCGCCGCCAGCACCGGCAGCGCCTCCGCGCGCGTCGGGTCCAGGCGTCCCAGCGTCCGCGCCGCCAGGAAGCGAATTCGTCCATCGCTGTCCCCCAGGGCTACCCGCAACGCTCGCAGGGCTTCTTTCGCCTCCGGGTCGATGGCGTCCAGCGCCCTGACCACTTCGCGCCGCAGCGTTGCGGGCTGGTCTTTCAGTGCCTTTACCAGAGCCGGAATGGCGCCTTTCGCCCGTCGACCGAAGGAGCCGAGCGCACGGGCGGCATTGGTGCGGACAATGACATCCTCGTCCTTCAGCGCCGCGGCCAGCGTCCCGACGAGTGTCCCATTTGCGGGAGCCAACTCGCCCAGCGCCCACGCCGCTTCCCGTCGCAGCGGTACCTGCGCCTCGGCCAGCGCCGACTGCAGGGCCGCGGCGACCTCGGGAGTCGTCACCCCGATGGCGACGAGCGCCCGCGCCGCCTCGCGGCCGATCGTGAGATCGTGATCCTGCAGGGCGACGGTCAGGGCGGGCACGGCACTTCTGGCCCGCGGGCCGATGGCGGCCAGGGCACGGGCGGCCTCGGCGCGGACGGCCTTGTCAGGATCTTTCAGGAGGGCAGCGAGCGGGGACGCGGCATCGCCGGCACCGGGGCCAATGCGACGGAGGGCACCGGTCACGGCCAGGCGCACCTCGGGGTTGTCGTTGCTCAGCGCTTCGAGCAGAGCCGGCACCGCCTCCCGCGCCTGCGGCCCCAGGTCGCCCAGTGCCACCGCGGCCCTGGCACGATCCTTGGCGTCCGCGTCCTCGGCCTGCAGCCGCGCAACCCACTCCTTCCAGGACTTTTCCTTTGGCGGCCCTTCACCGCCGCGGACAGCGCCAGCCGACAGCACCACCGCGATTCCCACTACCCATGTCCTGAACATGACTCGACCCCCCCGGAGACTACGCCGCTGACGAGATCGCTTTCCATCATAGGCGCACGCTCCCCGCTTTTCACTCCGCTTCTTGGTGGGCACCGAAGCCCGGGCTTATTCTTGAGGACTGTTCACTCTTCCCGGTTCGAGTTGATCCTGTAGACTGCCTTCCAGACTCCTACCCTCCTGCTGCCGCGGATCCTGCTCATGCCTGCCGATGCCTCCGACCTGACTCTGCTGCGTCGTCCTTCCTGGAAATGGTGGGTGTGCGGCCTGCTGCTGCTGGCCACCATGCTCAACTACATGGATCGGCTAACGCTCAATCTCATGGCGCCGACCATCATCGCGCACTACCACCTGAGCCCGCTGGAATACGCCCAGCTGGAGTCGGCGTTCGCTTACGCCTTCGCTCTCGGCGCGATTCTGTTCGGCTGGCTGGCGGATCGCTGGCCCATCCGCTGGCTCTACCCGGCGGCCGTCTTCGGCTGGTCCGTGGCCGGCTTCGCTACCGGCCTCGCCGACACGTTCTTGCAACTCCTACTTTGCCGGGCACTGCTTGGCCTGTTCGAGGCTGGCAACTGGCCGTGCGCGTTACGCACCACCCAGCACATCCTCTCCCCCAACGAGCGTACCCTTGGCAACAGCCTCCTGCAGAGCGGTGCCGCCCTCGGGGCCATCTTTACCCCGCTGATTGTTCTTGCCCTGGCGTCGGAACCGGGCAGCTGGCGCGGCCCGTTCCTGGCCATTGGCGTCGTTGGCTTCACCTGGATACTGCTCTGGCTTCCGGTCGTGCGTCCCAGCGACCTGAATATAAAACACCAACCCTCTGAATCATCCTTGATAAGGATTCTCGGCTGGCTTGTGTTGCTTTTGGCCGTCGAAACCACCGTGCGGATCCTTATCAACTCTGAGCCTTTGACCATCGGTCCGGGCGTCGGCGATGGGGCCCTGCACTTCGATGCGCCGCGGGAACCCCCGAACTGGCTGTGGCTGGCGACGAAGGGGGCGGTGACGATTCTGGGCATTGCCGGCGTCTTCCTGTGGCTGCGGCGGGCGACGGCCGACGACCGCGATTTGCCGCGGAGCGTCTTCTTCCGGAGGTTTTGGGTGCTGGTCGTCCTGGTGGTGGCGATCAACACCACCTGGCACTATTTCCGTGTGTGGCTGCCGCTGTTCCTGCGAACGCAGCACAACTACGAGCAGCAGGCCACGTTCTGGTTC
>DASPXY010000853.1:0-2749 GCA_035637055.1 Gemmataceae bacterium
ATCGCCTCGCAGCCGCGCAGGCCATCCTGACCCATGCCGGTAAGGATAACGGCCAGCGCTGCCGGCCCGTAGGCCGCGGCGACCGACCGGAACAGCTGGTCCACCGAGGGCCGGCAGGAGTGCTCCGGCGGCCCCTGGTGAACATGCAGGCGGACCGACGCTTCATCGCGCGCCACCTGCAGATGGTAATCGCCAGGCGCCACCCAGCCCTCCCCCGGTGCGAGGCAAGCGCCCGCCGTTGCCTCGCGGAACGGGATGTGTGACTTGACCGACAACCGCTCGGCGAGTTGGCGTGTGAACACGGGAGGCATGTGTTGCACGATGAGAGTCGGCACCGGCCAGCCGGACGGGAAGCCCGGCACCACGGTTCCGAGGGCGTTGGGCCCGCCAGTAGACGCGCCGATCGCCACCACTTCAATCCGCGGACGCGCGCTGAGCCCGTTGTCGGAGAGCGGCCGACTGCGCGCTGGAGCCGGCCGGGGCTTATCGCCAACGTGTCGAGCGGCCTGCTGCTTGATCTTGGGGATCAACTGCTCCCGGATCGCCTGCACGGTTGCGGCCGAGCCTTCGCTGGCCTCCGGCAAGGTGACGTAGTCGCAGGCGCCACCAGCCAGGGCATCGAGGGTCGCCACCGCGGCACGCCGGGTGTAGCGGCTCAGCATGACCACCGGGAGATGAGGGTGTGCTTTCCGCAAAGCCGCCAGCGTTTCCAGACCGTCCATATCCGGCATTTCGAGATCGAGCGTGACCAGGTCCGGGTCAAGCTGCGCCACCTTGGCGAGCGCGATGCGGCCGTTCGCGGCCATCCCGGCGACCTCCAACTCGGGGTCGGCGGACAGCAATTCCGCGACGATCCGCCGCGCCACGACGGCGTCATCGACGATCAGAACACGGATCTTCCTCATGGTTCAGTTCGGGGCCACGCCCATTTTGTGGAGTTTCGCGCAGATAATTTCCCGACTGAACGGCTTGACCACGCAATCATTGGCCCCCGCCGCCAGGGCGCGCTCGGTCAGGGCTGCATCCTCCTCGCCCGTCACCATCAACACCGGCAGGCTGCGATAGCGGCTATCGGCTCGGAGGGCCAGGAGCAGTTCCAGGCCATTCATGCCCGGCATGTTACAGTCGATCAGGGCGACATCCACCTTGCTCGTGAGCTGCAGTTGTTCGAGTCCTTCGTGGCCGTTCGCGGCTTCGATCACGGTAAAGCCGCTTTTCTGCAAGATCTGCCTGAGCAGCAGACGCATGACCCTGGCGTCGTCGATCACCAATGCGTGCATATGTCCTCCCTTCAGTGTTGCCATCGCAACTTAGAGCTCGCGGACAAAACTCGCAACGGGCGCTGGAATACTAACCCGAAGCGTAAGCGAGGAAACGACTGCCCTCGCTTACGCTTCGGGTTGGTGTCAGTTGTGTCCGCCGGCTCTTAGAGCATTCTCGAGTTTAGGGTAGCGGAAGTCGCCAGACTTCCGGCAGCAGGCTCCTGCGGAAGTCGCCAGACTTCCGCTACAACCTAACGCAACCCGCTCAGCGGGTGCGTGCGGCGTGCCCGTTTGTGGTTATCCGGTCGTGGTGGCGGAGGGAATCGTGACCGTTCCGGTCAACGACCGGAGTGCGGCATGGGAATCCTTCGTCACACGGCGCCCGCGGCGCTCACCAGCGCCCTGATGTCGAGCAGGTCCGTGACCCGTTGCTGAATCACCGCCGAACCAAGTATCCCTGGACAGCCCACCCCCGGCTGCACATCGATCTCCGCCTCGACAATGTCGAGGATGCGTTCGACGACCAACCCCACGGGGTTTCCTTGCCCGGAACAGACGACGACCCGCATGGGATCGCTGACCTCGGTCTGTCCACCGGCGCCGGGCAGCAAATGGGCCAGGCGCACCAGGGGCAGGATCCGGCCGTGGTACTGAATCGCCTGGTAGTTGGTGGTCCACTCCAGGGCCGAACGCGGGATCTCTTCGAGCCGTGCGACCTGCGCGAGCGGGATGGCGGTGCGCCGCGCCCCACTGGACTCCAGCAACACCAGCGCTTGCCGTGCCGCCGTCCGAGGGTCGCCCGCCTGAGCCGCCGTGTCGAGCGAACGCCGGTCGCGTGCCCCTGCGACCACCCCCGCGGCCTGGGCCAGTCCCATCACGTCGAGAATGAGCGAGACCTTGCCGTCGCCAAGGATGGTCGCACCGGCGAACACCGGAATCCCCTTGAGCACCTTGGCCAACGGTTTGACGACGATCTCCTCCGTGTCGTGGACGCGGTCAACCACCAGGCCGAACTGCCGGTCGCCCGCCTGGAGGACGACAATACTCAGGGGAGCGTCCCTGTTCGGCGCGGGACACTCCAGACCCAACTCCCGGCTGAGGTAGACCAGCGGGAGCAGGTGACCGCGGAGCCGGTAGACTTCTGTGGTGCCGATCCGCTCGATACTCTGGCGACGCTGTTCGCCGTCCAGGCGGACTAGTTCAACCAGGCCCACCTGCGGGATGGCATAACAGCATTGCGGACCAGGTGGGTCAGGGGATCCTTGATCGCCTCCAGGATGGACCGATCCAGTTCGGTGTCCTGGCCATCCAGTTCGATCCGCACGCGCTTGCCACAGGCGATGCCCAGATCGCGGACCACGCGGGGGAGCTTTCCCCAAAGGTTGCCGATCGGCTGCATCCGCGTCTTCATCACGCCTTCCTGCAGTTCGGTGGTGATGAGGTTGAGCCGCTGGGAGGTGCTCAGGAACGCTGAGTCGCGGTGGGTG
>DASPXY010000854.1:0-4317 GCA_035637055.1 Gemmataceae bacterium
ACACCCCCACCAGGCCCAGCAACCGCAGCCGATTAGCGACCTCCACAAACCTTAAAGTAGTGGTGAGTGGTGAGTGGTGAGTGGTGAGTGAAGACAATGACTTTCTTCACTCACCACTCACCACTCACCACTCACCACTAAGGAGAGACGAATATGCGTGCGCTGGTCATCGACGATTCCCGCGCCGTCCGCCTGATCATTGGGACCATCCTGCGTGAAATGGGCATGGAGGTCATCGAGGCCGGCACGGGCCTGGAAGCGCTGGCACAAATCGAACGGAACCCGGATGTGGAACTGGTACTGGTGGACTGGAACATGCCGGAGATGAACGGGCTCGACTTCATCAAGACCATCCGTGCGCAGCGTGCCTATGATGGCGTGCGCATCTTGATGGTGACGACCGAGACCGAGAGGTCGCAAGTGACACGCGCGCTCGACGCCGGGGCCGACGAGTATCTCATGAAGCCATTCAACCGAGACATCCTGGTGGCGAAGCTCAACTTGCTCGACGTCTTCGAGGAGTAGCGCGTGCCGAAGATTCGCATCCTTGTCGTGGACGACGCCGTCGTCGTTCGCCGCCTTGTGGCCGGCGAACTCGGCAAGGATCCGACCCTGGAGGTGGTCGCGACGGCGGCCAACGGCCGCATCGCCCTGGCCAAGCTGGCTCAACTGAAGCCGGACCTGATCATCCTCGACGTCGAAATGCCGGAGATGGACGGTCTGGCAACGCTGCGGGAGCTGCGCCGCACGTATCCACGTCTGCCCGTGATCATGTTCAGCGCCCTGACGGAGCGTGGGGCGGAAGCCACGCTCGATGCCCTGGCCCTTGGCGCGACCGACTATTTCACCAAGCCCGCAAGCGCTGGCGGCCTGGCCGCGTCCTTGCAGGTGATCCGCGAGGAATTGATTCCAACCATCAAGACGCTGTGTGCGGCGAAAGCGGGGGGCAGGGAAATCGGGCAACCGGGAAAGCAGAAGGCCGATTCGGTTGGCTCGCTTGCCATCCCAATCTCCCCCGACGCGCTCAGGCGCGTACGCCTGCACGGCCTGCCCGGTTCGGGCTCCATTCCCGATCTCCCAATCTCCCTGGCCCCTGCACTTCCCCAGGTGGTGGCCATCGGCACCTCCACGGGTGGGCCGAACGCTCTGGCGGAGGTCTTTCGCCGGCTGCCGGCCGATTTTCCCGTCCCGCTCGTCGTGGTGCAGCACATGCCGCCGATGTTCACGCGGTTGCTGGCGGAACGGTTGACTGCTCACAGTCCGCTGCGGGTCCAGGAAGCCAGTTCGGGCAGTCTGCTGCCCGCGGCGAACGCCTGGATCGCGCCCGGGGACCATCACCTGATGGTGTTGCGCGACGGCGCCCAGGTACGGCTGCTGGTCCATCAGGATCCGCCGGAAAACTCCTGCCGGCCTTCGGTCGATGTGCTCCTCCGTTCGGTGGCTCAGACCTTTGGCCCGCGGGCGCTGGCTGTTATCCTGACGGGGATGGGACAAGACGGTCTGCGTGGGTGCGAGGCGATCCGCGAGGCCGGCGGCCAAATTATCGCCCAGGACGAGGCTACGAGTGTGGTTTGGGGGATGCCTGGCTACGTCGCGCGTGCGGGACTGGCCGACCGGGTCTTACCGCTCCCCCTGATCGCCGAGGAGATCGTCCGCAGAGTTCATAGTGACAAGGTGACAAGGTGACAGGGTGACAAGGTGACAAGAAACCGCTCTGTCACCTTGTCACCCTGTCACCTTGTCACCTTGTCACCGGTAGAAGAGGTGCCTTCGATGACCGATCAGGACTTCGCCTTCATTTGTAAGTTGGTGCAGCAGCGTAGCGCGATCGTCCTGGAGGATGGTAAGCAATACCTGGTCGAGAGTCGCCTGACGCCGATCGTGCGCGGCATGAACCTGGGCTCGATCAAGGAACTCGTCGAAAGGTTGCGCGCCGATCCCTCGAACGGCCTGCATACCCAGATCGTCGAGGCAATGACGACGAATGAGACCTCATTTTTCCGCGATCACCAGCCGTTCGAGGCACTGCGCATGGCTGTGTTGCCGGATCTGATCCGCCGCCGCAGCGAGGAGCGCCGCCTGAACATCTGGTGCGCCGCCTGCTCCAGTGGCCAGGAACCGTACAGTATCGCTCTCCAGGTGCGCACGTATTTTCCCGAACTGGCGAGCTGGAAGATTTCGCTGCTGGGCAGTGATTTGTCGCGCGATGTGCTGGCGCGGGCACGCGAAGGGCGGTACAATCAAATCGAGGTGAACCGCGGGTTGCCGGCGGCACTGCTGGTGAAGCACTTCCGGCAATACGGCACGGACTGGCAGCTTGAGTCGAATATCCGGCGCCTGGTCGAGTTTCAGGAGATCAACCTGTCTCAGCCCTGGCCGCCGTTGCCGCGCATGGACCTGGTCTTGCTGCGCAACGTGCTGATCTATTTCGATGTGGCCACCAAGAAAACCATCCTCGGCAAACTGGCGCGGCTGCTGCGGCCGGACGGTTACTTACTGTTGGGTGGGGCGGAGACGACGTTCAATCTCGAAGATTCCTTTCGCCGCGTCGAACATCTCAAATCCGGGTTTTATCAACTGCTTGAGTGAACAGAGACCAAGGAGGCAGCGCTCAACATGGCTACGTCGGACGGACAGCTGCCCAGGGAGGATGCGCGCGCGATCCCCGAGGATCTCCTCGACCAGTTCCTCGAACCGTTTATTGCGGCGGCGTGCGTGGCCCTGCGCGAATGGACGAACACGGACGTGGTCGTCCGCGACGTTCACTTTCAGATCCCCGACGAGGCGCTGGGCGAGGTGGCCGCCGGACTCAGTCTCATCTCGACGATGGAAGGGGAGTTGATCCTGAGCTGTTCGGAGCAGACGGCGGCGTCGCTTGCCGGGCGCATCCTCGACGGCGTCCAGCAGAATCCGGAGGAGTGGTTGATCCGCGATTGCCTCGGGGAAGTGGCGAACGTGATCGCCGGCCAGGCCAAGGCATTGCTGGCGGACACGCCTTATAGCTTCGCCTTCTCGACGCCGACGGTGGTCTCCGGGGGCGGCGAGGAGATCCGCCCGCAAACGGACGTGGATTGCGTGATCGTTGCGTTTCGCAGCGACGTGGGCGACCTCGCCTTGCAACTGTTCCTGAACCGTTAGCAGTGGTTTGACAACCCGGGAGCGCCGTCGTCTCGACCGCATTGAAGTCTTTGAAACCACGCGATAGCCGTTGCAGGAGGATCGAGATGAGCGCAGTCAAAGCCACCTGGAAGAACGGCCAGATCGTCCCGGATGGCGCCGTGAACTGGCCTGAAGGGTGCCGGCTAGTAATCCACGAGGAACCAGCTGCCGAACTGGACTTCATGACGGAAGAGGAGCAAGGCGACGATCCGGAAGCGATTCAGTCCTGGATTGATGAAGTCCGTGCAATTCCACCTTTGCCAATGACACCGTTGCAAGAGGCAGAGCTGCGCGCCTGGCAGCAACGAGTCAAGGAGTTCAACCGCGAAGCGGTGCGGCGGCAGATGGAGGAAGGTATCCCGTGACGCAACGCTATCTGCTCGATACGGGGCCGGCGTTCGACTTCTTGTTCCGCCGCAAGGGCGTTGACGTTCGCGTCGAAGATGCACGCCGTCGCGGAGCCAAAGTGGGCATTTGTTTTCCGGTGCTGGGCGAAATCATTGGCGGACTGGAAGCCAGCGACAGTAAAGAAACCTCGTGGGAGATCGCCCACCACACTCTCAGGAAACTCGTCTGCTGGCCCTTCGACAAAGCGGCCGCTTACGAGTACGGCCGCATTTTTGCCGAACTCAAACGCCGCGGTCGGCCCATGCAACAAATCGACATCCAGATTGCTGCCATCGCCCTCAGTCTTGGCAACTGCATCGTGGTGAGCGCAGACAGCGATTTGAGTGATGTGCCGGGACTCACGGTCGAGAACTGGGCTTCCTGAGGAGCGAAGCCCACCTTCCCTATTACTCGCCGCCCGCACATCCGGCACACTCCGGCCGTTCGCATCAATCCGCACGCCTGTCAGCGCAGCTACTTGCTTGGCGCGGCCGTCGGCGCCTGCTATCTTTGGCGAAGGTGTCTTTGACGCCGCTGACGGATCTCCAGGGGAAACTCACTGATGACGTCACCCGCTCCCGCCGTTCCCGTCGCTCTGGCTCGCTGGCGCAACAACCTCATCGACCTGACCCGGCGCAATCCGCTGCTCGCGTTGCGACCGACGAAAAGCTCGTTCCTGACGATCTCGCGGCCGAACCTGCAGGCCGTTTTCGATCGCCTCGTCCAGGCAGGCAAGACCTGGACGTTCTGGCTGCCCCCCGTCGATGAGGA
>DASPXY010000855.1:0-9571 GCA_035637055.1 Gemmataceae bacterium
CGAAAGCCTCGCCCTGCGCTCCGCACGCCGAATGCACAGTATCGGCAGCGAACCACTTGCGGCTCTACGGCGGCATGGCTTACACCCTGGGCCAGCGGTCATGGTCCTGCCTGCGGACGATCTGGCGCGGCATGCCCTCCATGCCTATGAGGAGTTTCTCGACCGTAGAAGTGTTGCATAGAGGAAAAGGTCGTGAAGCTATCGAGCCATCCCCGCGCGTTGACGGTGTCGCTGGTGACGAGCGTGCTGGTGCCGCGCGACGCGATCTCCAACGTCTGCCGCCAGCAACTCGATGCGGTCGCGCGCTTCGGTGAGCGGACCGGCCGGCTGATGCGCGTCAAGCTCTACGCGCGCCACAGCGGCGTTCGCGATTCGCGCATCGTCACCGCCCCGGATCTGCCGAACCTCGTCGCCGACCCGCATTTCAATGAGTCGGACGTGATCGTCTTTCATTTCGGTATCTACAACCCGCTCTTCGACGCCGTCCACTTCGCCCCACGGACGGCGAAGGTAGTCGCCTGTTTCTACGGCATGACGCCGCCGACGTTGCTCCAGGGAGCGCAGCACGACGCCCTGTACGATTCCTACCGGCAGGCGGTCAACCTGCACGCGACGGATCAGGTGTTGACGACGAGCCGCTTCCTGGTGGACGAGCTGGCCCGCATGGGCGTCGCGCCCGCGAAGGTGGTGCAACTTCCCTTACCGACGGGGTTCGCAAAACCGCCGGACCTCGGCCACCGCCCGCCGCCGGGCGACGAACTGCGCCTGGTGTACGTGGGCCGCTTCGTTGCCGCGAAGGGTGTCCACGACCTGCTATCGGCGGTTCACGACTGCATCCGGGACGGTAGGCGCCTGCGTGTCGAGTTGATCGGCAGTCGCACCTTTTCCGATCCCGACTATCTCGATCGGCTACGTCGTTTTGTCGTCGAGCAGGGTCTGGGTGAGGCGGTCGGCTTCCGCTTCGACGCCGGCGACGCGGCCCTCACGGGTCATCTGCTGCGGGCCAACGCCCTGGTCATGCCGTCGCTGCACGAGGGCTTTTGCGTGCCGGTGATCGAGGCCCTGGCCTGCGGTTGCTTCGTGATCTGCTCGGACGCCGGCTCTCTGCCGGAGACGTCGGGCGGCCTGGGACGCAGTTTCGCCGCCGGGCGGCCCGAGGAACTGGCCGGTCGGCTGCGCGAGTTCGCCGCGGGGCACAGCAAGGCCGGGTATCTGACCGACTCCGGGTGGCTGGCGGCGGCCGAGTGGCGCGCCCGGGCGTCGGCCTATGCGGCCGGGTTCTCGCGGGAGCGTTGCGAGGAGCGATTCTGTGATGCCGTCTTTGGAGATTTGCGGGAGAATGAGTGCGAGATACACGTCGGGCTCGCCGAGGCACGGCGGCGGGCACTGGCCGCATTGACCGCAAACCGCGCAAACCCCGCTACGCCTGCGGCGTTGCCGCCGCGGGTCGCCGACGCTCTTGCGGCGTGGTCGCCGGGACGGTGAGCATCGGCGCGGGTAAACCGTCTCTCCACTGTGGCTGCTTCCGTGATCGCAGTTGCACAGTTCCACGGTGTTTGGCAATAATGACACTGGATTGCTGGGCGCGATGCGCAGGACTGTCTGGGGACCGAAACCGACTCACCGACGTTCGCTCTTGTCTGGAGGTGCCGTGTTGTGAGCGAGAACCACCAAAGGCCAGCATTCAATGGCGGTCTGTTCAATGAGAACCGCCGCAACTTCCCCGCGCATGAACTGGCCCATTATGCCGGCCGCTACATCGCCTGGAACCTCGATGGGACACGGATCGTGGCGAGTGGCGCTGATGAAGGTGCCTTATACGCGCAACTGGCGGCCGCCAACATCGACTTGAACACCGTCGTCCAGAGCTACGTCCCTTCAGCGGAGGAAGAGGCGTTTCTATGAGTCTTCGCTTTCGCTTCGTTCCAATTCCCACGGGGCGGCCGGTCATCTCACTTGGTGGGCGACATACGCGACCGCGGCCTCTCATCCCGGTGACCCTCGTCGGCCCCAGTGGCAGTGTCCTGCTCGACGCAGTAGTGGATACGGCGGCGGACGATACAGTGTTTTCCGAGATAGCGGCAGCGAATATCGGCCTCGACCTCACGACCGCGCCAACGGGGACAGCGATGGGGGTGGGCGGAGGCGTTTCCGCAGTACGGTATGCGGAAGTTGGGTTGCAACTCACAGACGGTCAGGAACGCCGTGAGTGGAAGGGCTGGGTAGGCTTCACGTCGGCAAAGTTCCGGTATCCGATGCTCGGTTTCGCCGGCTGTCTCCAATTCTTCGACACGCTCCTTCGCGGCGCGGCGGAAGAAGTCGAACTTACCGTCAACACTCTTTATCCCGGGACGTAACAATCGACATCGCTATTCTCCTCGAAAGTGGGCTCCGCACACTCACGGGGCCGGCTGCTGTTGCTGCAAGCGCGACAGTGCCTCGTTCGCCTCGGGCGCCAGCGGGTGGTCCTCGAACGCCGTGACCTGCTGATAGCACTTGATCGCCCGCGTCCGGTCGCCGAGATGCTCGTACGCGACGCCGAGCTTGTACGACGTGTCTGCCCCTGCCTTCGGGCTCTTGCGATACTCCTGGAAGCAGGCGATTGCCTGCTCCGGCTTCTCGTGCAAGTAAATATCCCCCAGCAAGCGACAACTCAGATACCAGGACTCCTCTTCCTCGGTACTCGGGAACTTCTCCGGCTTGTTCGTGCGCACCTCCTCCAGCAGCGCCACCGCCTGCTCGACCTCGCCACGCCGTCGCAGGAGCCGCGCCCGCAGCACGCGCACCGTCACGCTCGCCGGCTGAGCCATCTGTGCCAGCTGCACCAGGTGGTCCGCCCAGTCCAGCGGGTCCAGTTCGGTCGTCTGCCGGTCCAGTACCGCTCGCGCCTTGTTCATGCAGTAGGTCGAGTCGAACCACTTGCGGATGTCATCCCAGCGCTTCTCCACCTCATCAGGCAGCACGGAGAGGTACAAATCCCACTTGCGTTCGAGCAAATCCTTATCGGTGCTGTCGTAGGTGAGCCCCTGCTCTGTACAACGCAGCCCCGCCCAGACATCGTCGCGGGCTGCAGCCTGGCTCGCTGGCTCCTGGACACGCACGTTGGCGCGACGTGCGTAGAGCCCCGCCAGATGACGATACGTCTCCACGCCGGCCCGCTCGTACTCGGTATAGGCGTGATAATTTTCGATGGCGGCGTCCAGGTCGTCGCGCTTCACCGCGTCCTCGGCCAGCAATTTGATCACGGCGAAATACAGGCGGCGATCGTCGGCGCTCAGGGTCTTCGGCCCCGCCGAGCGGCCGGCGCGCTTGGCCAGTTCGTAGTTCTGCCACACACCCGGGGCATTGCCGGCGCGATCGTGAGCCTTGGCGATCTCCACGTACAGCCGTGGCCCCAGGTTTGGTAGACCATGAGCCGCGATCCGCAGGTACTCGCCGCCGCGCTCCCACTTGCTCGCGTCGGTGACCAGGGCCAGGCCGAGTTGATGGCAATACTCGTAATCGAAGTTCGCCAGCGGGCCATCGATGCCCACGGCACTCGCGGTTTCGAGGTATTCCGACTCCTTCAAGTCGCTATAAAGGAGACGTTTCAGATCCTGAGCGAGCGCATCATCGGGATGACCGGTCAGGCGGCGCTCGACAGCGGCGATGGCTTCCATGCGGCGGTGCGGCTGACTCACCTGGGGGTCGCCGACGCGCAGAGCCATCTGCTTGTGTCCCAGCAGGGCCAGGTGCCACGCCTCGACCAGGATCGACTTGCGGTGCGGATTGTCGGGAGCCGACGAGGCACCGGTAAGGACACTCGTCAGCGACAAGGCGGCGCGATCGAGGTCTTTCTCGTGGAGGTAGGCCACCGCACGCCAGTAATCGCAGCGTGGCAGCATCTCGGGCCGCTGGCTGGAGATCAGGTCAAGCAAGTGGTGGGCCTCCTTGAGGTGGTCGGGCGACGGCTTCGCCAGGAGCAGCAGCCAGGCGACGCGCTCCAGGCACAGTTCATAGTTGACCAGGGCGAGGGTTTCGGGGTCGTTCATTACCTGGGTGAGGTCCATTCTGCGGTGTACGCTCCAGAGCTGTTCGCGGGCCAGCTTGTTCGGCGGATCGAGTTGCAGCGCCCGGTTCAGCGAGACCAGTGCGGGTCGCCAGCGTTCGACGTTGGCATAACTGATGCCGCGCAAGACGTGTTTGAAGACACGCAGCCCCGGCAAGACGCGCAGGGTGTAGAAGAAGTACAGGATCAGCGGCACCGCCAGAGCGAGCGTCTGTGAGCCGGGCGAACCACTGGAAAAATGCTCGCCGTAGACCCACAGGCTGACGCCCAGAGCGGCGCAGATGGCGCCGATCTCGATTTCCGTCTCCTCGACCATGCTGGCAAAGGTGAGCAGATAAAAGAGCGGAATGCCGAGCAGCAGCAGCGTGCCGATCATCATGCGCTGGTCTTTCGGCAGCAGATCCTCGCGGTACTGGAAGAGGTAGATGGCGCCGCCGACCAGCGCGACCGCCATAGCGAGGCTGAACCAGACGCGCTGCTTCTTGCGAATCTGCACGAGTTGCCAGAACACCAGGCCGAGGATGACCCCACCGCCGAGAGTGTAGACCAGTTGCTGCGTGTCGCGGTTGTCGCGCAGGGTGAAGGCACCGCCGGCCAGGCCGAGGACGATGCCGGCGTAAACCAGGCCAGGGTTCTCCAGGAGCAGGAACAGCAGGAAGGCGAACAGACGGCCGTGGACGCGGTAGCCCTCGCGCAGCTTGCGGACCGCCGCCACGCCGAGGAACAGTACCAGGCCCCCGAAGGTCCACAGGGCGACGTAGCCGATGTCCCACCACCAGGTCGCCCGGTTCAGCTCCATGCCCACGAACAGGAGCAGGCCCAGGTAGATGCCCTTCAGGATGAACTCAGTTTGCTGCCAACTCATGATGCTCTGGTGCTCATTGTTTACGTGGTGGCGCTCCTGTTGTGGCACGGTCTCCTGACCGTGCCACTCTGCTGACCGCAGGTCTCCAGGAGTAGCGGGGATCCGGAGGAGACCTGCGGTCAAGCCCCGTGGCACGGTCAGGAGACCGTGCCACAACAGCTATCCACCATCCACCGCTGGGAGGGTCCGTGGCCATGTAACCAGAGCCATTATACAGTTACCCAGGGGCGCTTGCCTCCTTTTCCACGCACCACGGATGATGGACCAATCTCCATGAGCGACCTGCGGGCCCACGGGATCATCAACCCGGGCACCGTCCACGCGAACCTGCCCGCCGCCGAACTGATTGAGCAGGCCGTCCGCCGCGGCGAAGGTGTCCTTGCGGACAACGGCGCCCTGGTGGCCCTGACCGGTGCGTACACGGGTCGCTCGCCCGCGGATCGTTACATCGTTGCCGACCTACCTAGCAAGGACGCCATCTGGTGGGGCCCTGTCAACCGTCCTCTGGAACCGCCTGTCTTCCGCCGCCTGCTTGACAAGGCCCTCGCCTACATGCAGGGCCGCGACCTGTTCGTTTTCGACGGCTGGGGGTGCGCTGATCGGAAGTACCGCCTGCCCGTCCGCGTCATCACCGAAAAAGCCTGGCACTCCCTCTTCGCGCGCTGTTTGCTGCTGCGGCCATCGGCCAACGCCGTCGCCGGCTTCGCGCCGCAGTTTACCGTCCTGCACGTTGCCGGCCTGCAGGCCGACCCGCGGCGCGACGGCACCCGCAGCGAGGTGTTCATCGTCCTCAGTTTTGAGGAGCGCCTGGTGCTCATCGGCGGCACCCACTACGCCGGCGAGATCAAGAAATCGGTCTTTTCGGTCCTCAATTATCTGCTACCGCAGCAGGGCGTCTTTCCGATGCACTGCTCGGCGAACGTCGGCGCGGCAGGCGACACGGCGCTGTTCTTCGGCCTGTCCGGCACCGGCAAGACGACCCTGTCGGCGGATCCACGGCGGCGGTTGATCGGCGATGACGAGCACGGCTGGTCCGACGAGGGCATCTTCAACATCGAGGGCGGTTGCTACGCCAAGACGATTCGCCTGTCGCGCGCCGGCGAGCCGCAGATCTGGAATGCGATCCGTTTTGGCGCTGTACTGGAGAACGTGGTGCTCGATGGCCGCACGCGCATCCCCGACTATGACGAGGAGCGCTACACCGAGAACACACGGGCGGCCTATCCGCTTGAGCACATCGACAACGCGGAACTGTCTGGCCGCGGTGGTCATCCGCGCAACGTGATCTTCCTGGCCTGCGACGCCTTCGGCGTGCTGCCGCCGCTAAGCCGGTTGACCGTCGATCAGGCTTTGTACCATTTCCTCTCGGGATACACCGCAAAGGTGGCAGGGACGGAACGCGGCGTCACCGAACCGGAGGCGACCTTCAGCACCTGCTTCGCGGCGCCGTTCCTCCCCCTGCCGCCAGCGCGCTACGCCGACCTGTTAGCCGGGAAACTCAAGACGCATGGCTCGCAGGTCTGGCTGGTCAACACGGGCTGGACCGGGGGCGGCTACGGTGCCGGCAGCCGGATCAAGCTCGCCTTCACGCGCGCGATGCTCGACGCCGCTCTGGACGGCGCGCTCGACGGGGTGCCGCTGGACCCGGATCCGATCTTCGGTGTGCTGGTGCCGCGGAGTTGTCCTGGAGTGCCGGCGGAGTTACTTCAGCCGCGCGCAACGTGGACAGACCCGGCGGAGTATGACCGGCGAGCGCGGCAGCTGGCGGGCTTGTTTCATGCGAACTTCGCACGCTACACACAGGGAGTCTCGGAAGCGGTGCGCAAGGCGGGACCGGGTTCGTAGTTCCGCCTTCAGGCGGTTACAGCTGAACCGCCTGAAGGCGGAACTACGAACCCGGACCGCAAGCAGGAACCACGGCGACAATGAGGTCTTTGATGAGCCAGCGTATCCGCATCGGGAACCAGACCGCGGTTTCGTCCACCGACCGCATGGAGCCGTTTGAGTTCGCCCTCCGCCACGGCTTTGACGCCTTCGAGTGGTTCGAGGACAAGAAGCCCCTCGCCGATGGTACGGCCGTCGGCTGGGACGAGACCGACATGGACGCGACGACGCGCGCCTGGATTCGCGACACCGGCCAGGCTCACGGCGTCCGCTTTACGGTTCACGCCCCCTGGCAGGCGAATCCGCTCCACCCCGCCGGCATCGCCTTGCTGCTGCACAGTGTGGATTTCGCCCGCGACATCGGTGCCGACCTGGTCAACCTGCACCTCTACACCGAGGAAGGCCCCGAGCAGTACGTGTGCTCGTTGGAGCCGGTGATCCGCCGGGCGGCCACGGCGGGGCTGCGGGTCAGTATCGAGAACACGCCCCACACGACGCCGGCGCACTTCAACGATACTTTTACTCGTTTTAGGGAACTTGACCGAATCCCTCCCGGGACGGTCGGCATGTGCCTGGACATCGGCCACGCGAACCTCTGCGGCGAGACGCGCAACGACTTCGTTCGTTACCTCGACCGGCTCGACCCCGAAGTGCCCATCATTCACATGCACGTCCACGAGAACTATGGCGATGCCGACAGCCATCTGACACTGTTCACGGGGCCGGCCGGAACTAACGATGCCGGGATCCGGTCGCTGCTCAAGCGACTCCATCGGCGCGCCTACGATGGTGCCCTGGTCCTGGAGCAGTGGCCCCGGCCGCCGGAGTTACTCATCGCCGCCGCGACGCGCCTGCGGCAACTACTCGCGACGGTGGACGGTTCGCCGTCATCTGGCAGCGGAGGCTCTCCCGCATGAACGCAATGGCGGATTTCACACGCAGTCTCATCGAGGCGACGAAGACGCGCAAGAGTTGGCGCGAGCGGCTGCAGTGGCTCCGTGATCGCTTTGCGGATCCCGCCTTCGCCCCGTCGGTCGGGCAACTCGCGACGGTCGCCGTCTACCTTCGCTTTCTGGCGACGGGCGAGCTGAAGTGCGAGGAGGACGGCCGGCACTTTCGGCCGAACCATCACGCCGAGGCGGCCCTGCACATCGAGACCGCCCTGGAGCGGCTGGTAACGCCGGAGACGGCCTGGATCGTGCGCCGCATCGGGTCGTATCTGCCGTCGTCGGGCGACGAGTTCCGCCGCGCCGAGCCGCTGACGCGCATCCGCGACATCGCCCATCGCAACGACATCCCGCAGGATCTCAAAAAGGAGATCAAGCATCGCTTGCAGAACAAATTGCACCGCTGCGCCGGCCCCGAGGATCTGCGCACTTCCGAGGAAATCCTGCGGCGGATCACTGCCCCCGGCGCCAGCTACTCGCCGGGGTTCGTGCAGGAATTTCAGGTCTTTCATGGGGAGCTTCAGGAGTTCTTCAATGCGACCGAACTGGAGGCACGGTTACGAACGCTCGCCCGTTCGACGGATGCAGCCGGGGCGGAGGCGGTCAAGGGCTTTCTTGCCCTCAAGGCGGTCGAGCGACCCGGCGATAGCCACTGGCTCGATTTGCCGGAGCGACTGACGGTGCTGCGGCGGCTCTGTGCGAGCCAGATGGAGCGAGCCAGTCCCCGGCTGCGCTCGCAATTGCGCCTCGCGGACATCGGCTTGGAGGATTACGCCTTCACGCTGCTCAGCGAGTGCGCTAACCGCCTCGAAAGTCAGGGCCGGCTGGCCTGGGCGAGCCTCCTACGCACCCTGAGCGCGGCGCTCGACAATCTCTGCCTGAGCCTGATCGAGCCGGAGGAGAGCGCGACGGTGTGCTCGGAATTGTCCAGCTGGGCGAACGGCGTCGTCGCGGACGATCGTTTTCACCTGCTGCGACTGCTGGCGACGCTGGCGCGCACGCGCCGACTGGCCGAGAACTATACCGATCGGATCAATAATCTCTTTCCACCGCGTGTCGAGGAATTGGGGCGCGCCTTCGGCGTCGCCGACCACGCGATCAAGATGTTCGCCGAGGGCGATATCCGCGGGCACATCGTCTTCCAGCTGTCGCGCTTGGTCGATATTGGACTGCGAGCGGCGCGGGAGGCACTGCAGTTACCGCCGTGGGAGGCGATCGTTCCTGGCGAGGCGACCGGCACTCTCGTCCGGGCGGCGTCGTTCGCGGAGGTGGAAGCCAAGGAAGGCCCGTTCGTGCTGTTGCTGGAGCGAGCCGACGGGGACGCGGAACTCCCGGCAGGCGTAAAGGGCATCGCCCTCGGCCATCCGCTGCCGCACCTCTCGCATCTTGGAGTGCGTGCCAGGCAGGCGCGCGTTCCTTTCGCAGCCTGCGCGGAGCGGAAATATCTCCATGACTTCGAGCACCTCGTCGGCAAGACGGTGCGTTTGCGCGTGACGCCGGACGGGCTGGCGGTGGAAGAAACAGCCCCCGGCTCGCAACGAGCGGAAACGGCCGAAGCGAGCCGTCCGATCGCCATTCCGGAGGTAATCCTGGCGACAGGGCCGTGCGTTGTCGCGCTCGACCAGGCTATCCCCGCGACCTGCGGCGCCAAGGCGAGCGGGGCGCGGCGATTGGTGGAACTGGCCGAGCAGTCGGGCGGACTGTTCCATGCGCCGCGTGGGCGGGCCGTTCCCTTCGGCGTGATGGAGCGCTGTCTCGACGCGGCCCCTGAACTGCGGCGCGATTACCAGGATCTTCAAGAACACTTCCGACAAGCACCGCGCGAAG
>DASPXY010000856.1:0-3818 GCA_035637055.1 Gemmataceae bacterium
CGGCATTCAGGGCTAGCGCGCCTGAACGGCAGTCAGGCGGTCGTTGGCCCCCCAGCCGCGGCCCGGGGCATCCGTCGTCATCGCAACCAGGAAGAGCCGCCCCGTCGAAGGGCGCTGCGGGCTTGCGCTGACAAGCAGCGACCGCTCCTTACCTGTAGACGCACTTCTACGTCAGACGCGCTTATGGGGGACGATTCCCAGCGACTTGATCCGAGACGCCAGGGTCGTGGGCTTCATCCCGAGCAACTCGGCCGCACCGCCGGGTCCGGACACCTTGCCGCTGGCCGCCCTCAGCGCCGCCCGGATGTTGTCTGCTTCGAGCTGTCGGAACTCGGCCTCGGTCCGCACGCGGTCGGCCTCGGGGGCCACGGCCTCGTCAACCCGGGTGGCATTGGGCGAGGACGGAAGTTCCACGTTTATCCGGCCGCCGGTCGAGGTGATGACCGCCCGCTCCAGCACGTGCTGCAGCTCGCGCACGTTCCCCGGCCAGTCGTACTGCTGAAGCCGTTGCACGGCCGCCAGCGTCAGTCGTGGCGTCGCCCGGCCGAGCTTGCGGGCCGACAGCCGGAGGAAGTGCTCGGCCAGGAGCGGGATGTCTTCCTTCCGCTTGCGGAGCGGCGGGAGCTCGACGGGGAACACGCTGAGCCGGTAGAAAAGGTCCTGCCGGAAGCGGCCGGCTTCCGCCTCGGCGCGCAGGTCGCGGTTGGTCGCCGTCACCAGCCGCACGTTCACCCGCCGGGTGCGCTCCTCGCCGACCCGTTCGAGTTCCCCTTCCTGGAGCACCCGCAGCAGCTTGGCCTGGAGTTCCAGGGGGATTTCCCCAACCTCATCCAGAAAGAGGGTGCCCTGATCGGCCAACTCGAACCGGCCGGCCCGGTCCCGTAAGGCCCCCGTGAACGCCCCCCGGGCGTGGCCGAAGAACTCGCTCTCGTAAAGCTCCCGCGGCACCGCGGCGCAGTTCACCTTGATGAGCGGCTTGCCCGCCCTGTGGCTCCGCCGGTGGATCTCCCGGGCCACGAGTTCTTTCCCGGTCCCGCTCTCGCCCAGGATCAGGACCCCCGAGTCCGTCGGCGCGACCAGGTCGATCTGCCGGGCCACCGCCTCCAGGGCGGGGCTCTGCCCGAGCAACTCGCCGAACGCCCCGGCCCGGGTCACCTCCTCCCGCAGGTACTCGTTCTCCAGTTCCAGTCTCTTCTGCAGCGCCTCGATCTCGGCGAAGGCCCGGGCCGTGACGATGGCGGCGGCAGCGTGGTCGGCGATCATCCGCAGCCAGCCCATGCAGTCGGTGCCGATGGCGCCGCGCGCGAACACGGCCAGGACGCCCAGGACTTGCCCGCGGTGGACCAGCGGTTGCCCCGCGAAGCCGCGGATGCCTTCCGCCCGCGCCCACTCCGGTCGGGCAATCCAGTCGGGAAACGGCTCGCCCAGGTCGGGCACCTCGATCGGTTCACCGTTGGCCGCGATCCGGCCGACCTTGCGCGCGCCGAACGGGAAGCGCCGGAACGCCCCGTCAAGCCGGGTCCACTCGGTGGACGGCGTCACCGCCGATCGTCCGCCACTGGCGACCAGGTACAGGCAGCGGGACTGGCCCCGGCATTGTTCGACCGTGGGGCAGTCGGAGCAGTCGGCGGTGGGCTGCGCGAGCCAGATACGAACCAGGGCGACCCGGGGCGAGTCGCCGACGCGGCCGGCAATGAGCCGGAGCAACTCGGGCAGCGATTGTTCCTGGGCCATGTCCAGGAGTAGCCGCTTGGGAGCGGCGAACAGGGGGGCCGGATCACGATGCTCAGCCATGCCCACAATTCTACGAGTTTTCGGCACTACGAGACGAGATTTCGTGAAATCACGAAATCTCGTGATCAAGAAGTGACGGCGCGTTCTGCCGTAAGACCCGCAATGGACAATGTTTGTGGTTCTTTTCTGAGGTTGGCACGAGAAGTGATTTCTTCCTGTCGTCGCCCCCCTGGAAAAAGGAGCCTACCGTGAGTCAGATCGAAAAAGTCCTGTACACGGCCAAGACGCACACGACCGGCGGCCGCGACGGCGCCTCCCGCAGCACCGACGGACGCCTCGACGTCAAACTGTCGTCCCCCCGGCAGCGCGGGCAACGGCACCAATCCGGAGCAGCTGTTCGCCGCCGGCTGGTCGGCCTGCTTCATGAGGGCGATCGCGCTAGCGGCTGCTCAGGGGAAGGTCGCCCGCCCGCCCGACCGGGCCATCGACGCCGAGGTGGACCTCGGCACCAATGACGGCGGTTACGTCCTCCGGGCCCGCCTCAACGTCAGCCTCCCGGGTTTGCAGCCCAAGGTCGCTCAAGCTCTGATCGACACCGCACACCAGCTATGCCCGTACTCCAAGGCCACCCGCGGCAACATCGACGTCACGATCAACCTGGTCTGACTTCAGTAGGTGCCGCCGCCGAGGCGTGTATCGGGAACCAGGAGCTTCTCAAAAAAGCAGAGGACCCTCGATGACGACTTCCATTCGACCACCCTCCACGCGAGAGACCGCACCGGCCAAGATGCGTGCCGCCGAAGACGCCTGGAACTCGCGCGATCCCGTTCGCGTCTCCCTGGCCTACTCCACCGACTCGATCTGGCGCAACCGCGATCAGTTTGTATTACCCCGGCACGAAAGATCCTCACTAGCCCGAAGCGTAAGCGAGGGAATGAGTTATCGCAGTCCCTCGCTTACGCTTCGGGTTAGTGTGACGATCTTCCATGCCGGAGTAATAAGCGGACGCAGCCAGATCCAGGAGTTCCTGGCCGGGAAATGGCGACGAGAACTGGACTATCGGCTGGTGAAGGACCTTTGGGCCTTCGACGAGCGCCGCATCGCGGTGCGCTTCCAGTACGAATGGCACGACGACTCGGGCCAGTGGTTCCGCAGCTACGGCAACGAACTCTGGGAGTTCGACGACGACGGCTTGATGCGTCGGCGGGAAGCCAGCATCAACGGCGTCCCCATCGTCGGAAGTGACCGCAAGTTCTTCTGGCCCGCGCCCGGGCCCCGACCGGCAGACTACCCTGGCATCCCTGACGTCGCGTAACCTGGAGTGTGATCCGTTTCACAAGACCATTTGGAGAAAACCAACCATGAGCAGCCAACGCAAGACAGCCATCGTGACCGGTGCTTCGCAGGGCATCGGCGCGGGCGTCGTGAACGCTCTCATCGAACGGGGCTTCAACGTCGTCGCCAACTCCCGGAAGGTGACCCAATCCACCGAGGTTACGGCTTCCGACCACGTCGCCCTCGTGGACGGCCACATCGGCGAGCCGACAACCGCCGCCAGGATCGTCGAGACGGCGCTGTCGCGCTTCCAGTCGATCGACGTGCTGGTCAATAACGCCGGCATCTTCTTCACCAAGCCGTTCACGGATTACACGGCCGAGGACATCAGGTCGCTCGTCTCGACAAATGTCGAGGGTTTCGTGTACGTCACCCAGCTCGCCGTCAAGCAAATGCTCGCGCAGAAGACAGGCGGGAGCATCGTCACGATCACGGCGGCCCTGGCGCGCAACCCGGTCCGGGGCGTCCCGGCGGCGGTGCCGATGATCACCAAGGGCGGCCTGGAAACGATCACCCAGCACCTGGCGATGGAGTACGCGAAAGACGGCATCCGCGTGAACGCCGTCGCGCCGGGCGTCGTCTATACGCCGCTTCACCGGGACACTCCGAAGGAAGTGATGGAGAGCCTGTCGCCGATGGGTCGCCCTTCGACAGTAAAGGAAGGACATCGCGGACGCCGTCATGTATCTGACCGACGCCGCAACGGTCACTGGTCACATCCTACACGTTGATGGTGGCTCTCATTTCGG
>DASPXY010000857.1:0-3017 GCA_035637055.1 Gemmataceae bacterium
CGTCAACTGTGGCCGCGAAATTGGGATGGAGGATTATGCGGAGATCCTGCAGCGCTATCGTGCCGTGACCGAGCTGCCGCTGCTCGTGCGGCCCAACGCAGGCACGCCGGTGGAGCGCGACGGGCAGATGATCTATCCGCGCTCCCCGGAGGAGATGGCGGCGCGGCTACCGCTGTTGCTGGAGGCGGGGGCGCTGCTCGTCGGCGGCTGCTGCGGGACGACCCCGGAACACATCGCGGCCTTTCGCTGGATCCTTGGAGGTGGGGTGAAAACCCCTCCCCCCAACCCCCTCCCCTGAAAGGAGAGGGGGAGCAAGACAGGCGCGTCTCTTCTTCTCCCCCGCTCCGTTGCGGGGAGGGGGTTGGGGGGAGGGGTTTTCCCTGGCCGCTCACTTGAGTTTGAAGGAGACGGCGAAATCCTCGAACTGGATCTGCTTGTGGCCGTTGCCGGTGTCGTGAAAGAATTGTTCGAGCAGGTTGCGCACCAGGCTCGACTCGATGCGGTAATAGTTGTGCTTGCCGTCGCGGCGATAGCCGACGAGGTGGGCCGCCTTCAATAATTTCAAGTGGTGGCTGACGGCCGGCTGCGATTGGCCTCCCAGCGCCACGCAGAGAGCCGACACATGGAGTTCACCCTCCTTGGCGAGCGCCAGCAGGATACGCAGGCGCGAGCCGTCCGCAAGTTGGCCGAACAGGTCAACGAGGCCATCAATGGTCGGATCGGCAGCCAGCAGCGCCGTAGGGGCCTTGGCGGGACGCTTGGCGCCCCGCGGCTTTGTTAGCACAGGCGACGGATTGCTCAAAGAAAAGCCCTCCTGGGGAGGTCCGTAGGAGATCGGATACGACATTGTGCCCGCTACCATAACGGACACGCGGACGAGGTCAAATGAAATCCACTCCGCGCGCTTTTTTTCCTCGCCTCGCTTCAGGAAAGTAGACCGTATTCTTGCAATGTGCGGCGCAGGCGGACTTCGCCGGCGCTGTCCATCGGACAGAGGGGCAAGCGCAACTCGCCCGTGTCGCGACCCAGAAACTTCATCGCCGTCTTGATCGGAATCGGGTTCGTCGCGGCGCCGAGCATGTCCCGGCAGAGCGGAAAGAGCCGCCGGTGCCACTGCAGCGCCTCCGCTGTCCGGCCCGCGTCAAAGGCACGGACCAGGGCCTTCAGGTCGCGCGGCACGATGTTGCCGACCACCGAGACGACGCCGCGGCCGCCAATGCTCATCAGCGGCAGTGTCAGGCTGTCGTCACCGCTCAGGATCGTCAGGTCGCACAGGGCCGCGATCTGCGACGCCTGGTCCAGCGAGCCGGTCGCCTCCTTGACGCCGACGATCGTCGGCAGTTCCGCGAGGCGGGCGATGGTCTCCGGCAGCATGTTCGAGCCGGTGCGGCCGGGGATGTTGTAGAGGACAATCGGCAGATCCACCGCCTCGGCGACGGCGGCGAAATGGCGATAATAGCCCTCCTGAGTCGGCTTGTTGTAGTAGGGGCCGACCATCAGAGCGCCATCGACGCCGGCCTTGTGGGCGGCTCGGGTCAGGCGGATCGCCTCGCGCGTGCTGTTCGAGCCGGTGCCGGCCATCACCTTGATGCGGCCGGCGGCGCGCTCGGCGACGATAGCGACGACGCGCTCGTGCTCCTCGTGGTCGAGCGTCGGCGATTCGCCGGTGGTGCCGGTCGGCGCCAGGCAATCGGTGCCCTGCTCGACGTGCCAGTCCACAAGGCGGCGCAGCTGGTCATAATCGACCTGGCCGTTGCGGAAGGGCGTGATCAGGGCCACCGTCACGCCGGCAAACTGTTCTCCCTTGGTGGTCATTGCTATCGCAGGGGCTTGCCGCCCGACTCCTGGAGCCAAACACTCGGCGAGAGTGTCGTACGTGTGTCAGTTATCGTTTAGCCGCGGTTCGGAGAACCGCGCTGGGAGCGCGGTTCTCCGAACCGCGGCTAAACCAACGTCGTCGCTGGAAATCATCAGGTAAACGGCCGCTCCGACAGGGCGGCCGGAACGTGTAGAGACATTACTCGATAACAGGAATGGATGCAAAGGAAAATTGAAATGCACGGCCACGGGGGGTGCGCGAATAGTTTCTGGTAGTTTTGGTCAGCTGGCGGTATCCTGACGGCACTTACAACCTTCAGGAGCCGCTATGACCCAGCACACTGCCTTCCACGCCGAGACACCAGGCGCTGCTCCTGGAGCAGGCCCTCTTGCTCGCCAAGCAACTGGAAGCCACCGCTGACGCCGCCCCCGACGGCCTGGTCCTCGCCCGCGTCGAGAACTTGGCCGTTTCCGCCGCACGCGAACTCGCCCGCCAAGCCGTCCAGGCCACCCTCCAGGCTCAGGCCGCAGCCGCCGAAAAAAAGGGGCGGCGGGCCGTACCTGTACCTGCGGACACCGCCTCGGGCACAAAGGGCACGCCGGACGCAACGTCCTGACCGTCGCCGGCGCTGTCCGCCTTTGCCGCCTCTACCTGGTCTGCCCGCGCTGCGGCCACAGCCGTTACCCCTTGGACGACCGCCTGGGCGTCACCGGCTTCGTCAGCCCCCAGGCCAAAAAGCTCCTCTCCCTGGCCGGCGCCAGTTGGTCCTTCGCTGGCGCCGCCGGCCACCTCGCCGAGTTCTGTGGTTTGCGTACCTGCGACCAGACCATTCGCGCCGTCTGCTACGAGGAGGCTGGCCTGCTGGCCGACTGGCTGCACACCGACCAAGCCGCCGGGGCCGGCTTCGCGGCGGCCGCGGGGGACATCGAGTTCCAGACCGACGGCACAATGGTCAACACCTGGGAAGGTTGGCGCGCGCTGCGTCTGGGCATCTTCGCCAAACGGCAGCGGGGCCGGCCAGCCGCGGCCGACACGTGGGACAGGCGCCGGCTGCCGCCGCCGCACGCCCGGGTGCTGTTCGCTGGCATCGAGACGGCCGCGCACTTCGGCCCGCGCGTCCGCCGCTGGGCGGCCCGCCTGGGGGTCAGGGACGCGACGCAGGTGACGGTAGTGGCCGACGGGGCGGACTGGATCTGGA
>DASPXY010000858.1:0-2026 GCA_035637055.1 Gemmataceae bacterium
ATTATGACCTTCTACGACCTGGGCAAGCAGGAGATCCCGATGGACCTGCTGAACGCCCGGCTGGCGCATTGGACGCCGCCGGGCCGGGGGGCGTGCCTGCGCTGGGCCGCCATCTCGCCGGACAAGCGTTACCTGTTGGCGACTGCAGGTATGGGCCGGCGCTCGCACGATGCGCATGTGCTCTGGGAAGACCGTCAGGCAAAGGAGTTCGTCACCGTCTTCCATGATCCGGACTTGGAGGTCATGTTCACGCCCTGTGCGCTGGCACCCGACCCGCAGATGTTCGCAGTGGGGACCGACTACTTCCGCGGGCTGAGAGGGAAGGAGAGCGACCCCATGCGCGGCCACGTCCTCCTCTTCCAGCGCAAGGCGCCGTAAACTCGACTTCCTGCGCGGGCTTCCGGACCAGAGTGGTTGGGGTGTATTGGGAGTTGCGCGCACCACGAACGCAAGGGTGAGAGACTCAGAAGGGTCGGCGGGGAATGGAATGAGACCCATTTTGCCGACACTCCATTCTACGCTCACCCCGGGCCGAAGCCAAGGACAACTCCGCCCAAACCTCCGCCGGTTCGGCAAGGTCCAGAACGCTGTCCGTAACGGCTTTGCCGGTCGCGGTGCCTCTTCCGCCGCTCGCTTCACGAAAAACACATCCCTTCCGGCGTGGCAACCTGGTAAAAACAAGGAAGGTTTGCACGGCGGCCGCGTAGCCCGACTCTCTGAGTCGGGTTCACGCAAGAACCCGACTCAGAGAGTCGGGCTACGCGGCCGCCGGATCAGGGCGAGGGCTTCGACATGGCGACCACAACCGGCGCACGGTGCATCGGCATCCTGACCAGCGGCGGCGACTGCCCCGGCCTCAACGCGGCCATTCGCGGCGTCGCCAAGCCGGCGCTGAGCGACTTTCACATCGAGGTCATCGGCATCGAAAAGGGCTTCCGCGGCCTCGTCGAGAACCATTCGCGCGTGCTCCATCCGCACGACGTTTCCGGCATCCTGTCGCTGGGCGGCACCATTCTCGGCACCAGCCGCGAGAAGCCGCACAAGATGCCGCTGCCCAATGGCCAGTCCGTCGATCTGACGCCGCGCGCCATCGAGACCTACAGTCGCCTCGGCCTCGACTGCCTGATCTGCCTGGGCGGCAACGGCACGCACAAGGTCGCGTACAACCTCGCGAAGCAGGGCCTGAACGTCATCGGCCTGCCCAAGACGATCGACAACGACCTCGCCGAGACCGACATCACCTTCGGTCACAACTCCGCGATCAACACCGCCGCCGAGGCCATCGACCGCCTGTACTCGACGGCGGAGGCGCATCTGCGCGTCATGGTGATCGAGTTGATGGGCCACAAGGCGGGCTGGCTGGCGCTGTCGGCGGGGCTGGCCGGCGGGGCAGACATCATCCTTATCCCCGAAATCCCTTACGATATCGATAGCATTTGTCAGCATTTGACCGAGCGGCGACGGCGCGGCAAGTGGTTCAGCATCATCGCGGTGGCGGAGGGCGCCCGCCCCCGGCGGCCGGGGGCGCAGGCAACCACGCCACCGGCCGCGGACGGCGAGAAGAAAAAGAAGAAGAAACAGAAAAAGGATAAAGCGGAGAAACCAGGGGGCAAGGACGGCGAGTCCGATGTCGCGGCGCTCGACACCGAGGGCGATGGGCGGTCGAGTTCGGCGGTGGCGAAGGCGATCAGCCGTCGTCTCGGCATGGAGACGCGCGTGACAGTGCTGGGGCACCTGCAGCGCGGCGGCGTGCCGACGCCGTTCGACCGCATCCTGGCGACGCGCTTCGGGACGTACGCCGCCGAGATGCTGGCGCGCGGCGAGTACAACCGCATGGTAGCGATGAAGGGCGCGGAGGTAACGTCGGTGCCGCTGGAGGACGTGGCCGGCAAGATCAAGTTGGTGCCGCCGGATCATCCGCTGATCGGATCCGCCAGGCGCGTCGGGACGAATTTTGGGGATTGACTGCCTCGTTGGAGACGAAATAACTCTGCACGCGAGGGACAGTGCTGAACGAGCGGCGGGG
>DASPXY010000859.1:0-5194 GCA_035637055.1 Gemmataceae bacterium
TTCCTGGTTCCCCAGCAGATGGAAGGTGAGCCGGCAATGCTCCACGCCACCGGCGGCGTCGATGTTCATCACCTGGAGGTTGAGAGAGCCAACGCCCAGGCCATCCTTCCGCAAGTGGGCACCTCCGAAAGCGTCTCCTAAACCGATCTTCAATTCCCGAAAACCGCCCACCTCGATGATCCGGCCGTTGACTCTCCCCTGAGCATCGATGGTGAGGCTGGAGCCCTGGGCGTCGCTCCAGGTGCCGGCGAGGTTTCCCCAGTTCGCGACGGCGGGGACGTGCAGGGGCGGAAAGGCCGGCAGAGGAGGCGGAGCGTGGCGCCGGTTGGACTCGCTCCGCCACCACCCTAGCAGAAGCCCCAGCCCCACGACGAGGATCCAGCCAACCACCTTGCGCCCGCCTGCCGCCGCAGGGGCAGGGCCAGGCTCCCACTCCGAGGCGCTCGGACCCCTCCAAGCCCGGCGCCGCTCTGTGGAGCGCGGCTCCGGCTCCCAGGAGGGCTCTGCGGTCGGAGCGGGCCGCCTCCAGTCCTCGGGTTCGTCCGCTGCCGGCGGAGGAGGCCCGAGAGCCTGTCGTTGGGCTTCGATTTCCGCCTCCCGCAGCAGCGCTCCGAAGGCCGGATCCTCACGGGTATCCCCTGCCTGGACGGTTAGGGTGGTCCCGAGTTTGTCCACGGTCTCGGTGGCGGTGAACGTCGCGCCGCAGCGGGGGCACTGCGACGCAAGTCCCAGAACGTCCTTCGGAAGCGAGAGCCGACGAGTGCAGCCTGGGCAAGTGATGGTCGTCATCATGTCTCGTTTCTCCCGTGGGGTGGCGCGTTCCCAATGCCACCCTTCCCTGAGAGACACCGTCCGGGCGCAGGGAGGTTCGGTCAATCCTCTGCAGGGTATATGCAGAATCCGGGGCAAGATCGGACGAGAATTTGGATCGATTCCGGCGTGGCGCAGGGCAGCCTACATCAGAGGAACGGACCTTACGGGCCAGCCTGCTTGAGCAGTTCGCGGAGTTGCGCCAGCGCCGCGGTGCGCACGTTCGTCGCCTCCGGGTCGCCGGGCTGCCGTTCGAGGACGCGGTCCGCCGCCTGCAATGCCAGCCCAGAGTTGCCCGCCGCCAACTCAAGGACGGCCCGCTTGCGCAGCGGCTCCACCTCTGCGGGTGCTTGCCGCTCCCACTCCTCGACCAGGCGCCGGCACAGGCTGAACTCGCGCGCCCGCAGCGCGACCGGCAGCGCGAACTGGATCTCGAAGGGCCGCGCCGGACCCAGTTCTACGAACCGCCGCAGGTTCGCCAGCAACTTCTTCGCCATCGCCTCATCAGGCTGCCCGCCTGGGGGAAAGGCGAGCAGCGCCTCGGACATGACGGCGCCGAACAGGGCCGCCCGCCGAATGCGGAACATGGATGGCGTCTGGGCCGCCTGCACATAGTCTGGCTCGGCCGCCGCGACCTTGCCGCGCAGCAGGTGGACCGTGGCGCGGAAGAAGTACGCGGTGCCCTCCGGGTGGACCTTGATGACCTCGTTGAGATCGTCGAGGACAATTTCCTCGGCCTTGCCGGCCATGAGTGAGGCCATGGCGGCCGTCATCTTTCCCAGGCCGCGGTAGATGGCTGGCGGCGAGCGCAGCAGCCGCGCTGTGGTCGCCGTCCCTTCCTTGTCCCCCAGATCGAGTCCCCCCGTCAGAAAACGGGCCAGGTGCGGCCTGAGCTTTTCGGCCGTTTTCACCAGGTCCGACGTGCCTGGGTCCGTCATGGCTCGGTCCACGTCAGCGATCTGGTGGAGCACCTCCACCCCCACCTTCAGCGCCGCGACCTCCTTGTCCCCCAACTGCGTCCGTGTCTGCTCCAGCAGGGCGTTGGCGCCCGCCAGGTCGCCATGCAGCGCCTTCAGCTGAGCGTGCATCAGTTTGAAAATCGGATCCTCGGGGAACAGTTTCTCGCCCAGCTTGACATGATCCTTGGCCTCATCGTGGCGCCCCAGCAGGAGCAGCATCAGCCCGAGCATCGCCCGGCCCTTGTGGTGGTAAGGATCTTTCTCGATCGCCTGCAGAAAGGCCTCGACCATCTTCGGCGAGGTGTCCGCCAGCATGCCGCGGGCATACGCCTCGTCCGCGGGGGGCAGTTGCTTCTCCAGAGCGTGGCGGATGAACTGTAAGCCTTTCTCGTTCCGCTCACCCTTGTCCATGAGGGCGTCACCAAGGTAGAGCAAGACCTGGCCTTCGTACTCGCCGAGATTGGGCTCCTGGGAAAGGGCTTTCAGTTTCTCCGCTGCGGTTGGCCCGTCATAGATGGCGAGCCACGCCTTGGCTTGTCTGAGGCGCACACCGATGGGGTCGTGGTGTCCGCCTTTCAGGGCTTCATCGTAAAGAGCGAGAGCCTCGCGCCATTTCCCAAGGCGACCTGCCGCGTCGCCGTTGTTCACCTTTAGTTCGAGCAGCGACTTCTGCATAGCGCGCTCGGAGGTAATCGCAGCGCGCTCGGAGGTAATCGCCAGGTTCCGCTCGATGGTCACCCAGATGAGCATCACCAGGAGGACGCTGATGACTGCAACGGCAGCACCCACAAAGATCTTGTTCCGCCGCCAGAACTTCACTCCGCGGTCGAACCGGTTGGGCGGACGAGCGACGATCGGCCTGTGTCCCAGGAATCGCCCCAGATCCTCCGCCAGCGCCTGCGCCGACGGGTAACGCCTCTGCGGCTCCTTTTCCAGACATTTGAGGCAGATTGTCTCCAGATCGCGCGGCGTGCCCGGCTGTAACTGGCGCACAGGCACCGGCTCCTGCATGCGCACCTGTTCCAGCGTCTCCAGGATGGTCGCGGCCTTGAACGGTGGCCGGCCAGTCAGCAGTTCGTAGAGGATCGCCCCCAGCGCGTACACGTCCACCGCGGGACCGACGGACGCAGCGGCGCTCTTGCCCCACGCCTGCTCCGGCGCCATGTAGCTCGGCGTGCCGACCAGCTGGCCGGTCTGCGTCTGGCCCGAGTCGCTGCCGAGTTGCTTGGCGAGGCCGAAGTCGGCAACCTTTGGCGTGCCGTCCGCTGTCAGCAGCACGTTCGCGGGCTTGAGGTCGCGGTGAATGATGCCGCGGGCGTGAGCCGCCTGCACGGCGCCTGCGAGGATGATGAGGGTCTGCGCTGCCTGCACCGGCGGGAGCGGCGTGCCGCCGAGCTTGCGCGACAGGCTCCCGCCCTCGGCGAACTCCAGTGCGAAGTACGGGCGGCCGTCGTGCTCGTTGACCTCGTAAATCTGCACAATGTTCGGGTGCTGCGACTGGGCGACCGCCACCGCCTCGGCCTGGAAGCGGGCCAACTCCTGCGGCCCGGCGTGCTCGCGCGACAGAATCATCTTGAGAGCGACGATGCGCTTGAGGCTGAGTTGCCTGGCCTTGTACACGACCCCCATTCCCCCGCGGCCGAGCACACCAAGGATCTCGTAGCCGGGGATGGTCGGGAGCGTCGGCGGAACTTCGACGCGCGGAGCAGCGGCTGGAGTCGGGCCGCTGGGCAAGAACGGTCCCGTCTTCTGTGAGTCGGCCACCGTCTCGGGAGCGACCTTGCGGTGAACGGTCGCCTGGATCTGGTCCACCGGGACGAGACGCGCGGAGGACGGCGGCGTGGCCGGAGGTGTCGCGGGGGTCGGAGGCGCGGATGCGGCACGGACGGACATCCCCACCGTCGCCGGTTGTGCGCCGAACAGGCCCGCCAAAGCGGACGCCGGCGTCCAGGTGGTCGTGCCTTCGCGCAACAGCATGTCGGTCGGCTGTAACTGTCCGCCGGCGGCGAGTTGCCGGAGTTGGGCGAGCGACACCGGACCGAACTTCTGACGCTCGCGCGCGTAGAACCAGCCGGGTTCACGCGGCGCAGGTGCCGCGAACGGCCGCTTGCAGTTTGGGCAGACGAGCGATTGACCCGGAGTGGCGGCGGTCTGCACGACGGTCTTGCAGTGAGGACAGGAGAGCGAAGCCTGCGACATGGTTTTCCACCTCTGGCGAATGGTGGATGGTGGATGGTGGGTGGTGGATGGTGAAGAGGGAGTTTGCACCTCTTCACCATCCACCACCCACCATCCACCATCCACCTTAGAATGGAATGTCATCCTCTCTGCGCGACGGCCGCCGCTGCGTCCGCGCCTGGTTGCGCATGGCGCCGAACCCCATGTTCCCCGGCCGCTCGAACTCCCGGCTGGACGGATGCTGATCGTCGAGCGAACGCAGCACCTCGACGGTCCCTTCCAGGCTGTTGCCCAGGCAGGCAACACTGATCACGAGTTCGGCCAGCGCCGCGAACGACAGACCATCCGTGAGTTCCACCCAGCGCGTCAGCTCGGCGCCCTGCAGTTCGGGCAGCTTTTTGGCTAAATATGCCTCGCGAATGTGCGCTACCGGGGCCTCGATCTTGATGATACGGTCGAAGCGCCGCGGCCGCGACACGATGCGCCGATCAAGGCGCTCCGGATAGTTCGTCGTCGCGATGTTGATGACCTTGTTGATCTGGTGCGAGCCGTCGAGCCACTGCAGCAGTTCACTGTCGCCGTGGATCTCGATGATCGCGTCGATGTCCTCGAACATGCACACCAATGGCCGATCCGCCTCGATCTTGCGGAACAGTTCCATCGTCCGTGTGAGGACGCCGGGGTGCTCGCAGAAGACCGCGACGTGGCCCGCCTTGATAATGCGATGAACGACCTGATGGACGACGGAACTCTTCCCCGACCCCTGCGGACCGTAGAGCAGATAGCCGCGGCGGTGCAGGTAGCCGTAGCGCTGGAACTTTTCGCCCAGCGACCAGAAGTTCTCAATCTCGGTGAGGATCTGCGACGGCAGGCTATTGGCGAAGTCGATGAGGTCATCGACCTGGAGATCCTTGACGAGGAGCTGCGGTTCGCCGTACTGGTTGAGGCTGCAGCCATAGGCGCCGGCGGGCAGTTTGCGATGGGTAGTGCCGCACGCCTCGTAGATGCCTGGCATGGCGATCTTCCACTGGATGGGGACCGTCGGACTTTCCACCGTGCCGTAGGCGTTCGGGTGGTGATAGGGGGCGCCGGCGGGGTGAGCATGGCGCGAACTGGAATCGCACTCGGTGCCAAAGTCGTTCAGGTCCATGAGGTCTCCACGTATCGGTTGCGCAGCGGACGATGCGAGTCGCTACGAGTCGCCTTTATTATGGCGGTTCTGCACGGAATTCCTAGCGTCATTTCGC
>DASPXY010000860.1:0-8337 GCA_035637055.1 Gemmataceae bacterium
TTTACACAAGTCCTTGGTGCGCAATCCGGGCTAAGGCGCGGCGGGTGGTCTACGGGGAAGAAGACCCCAAGGAGGTAGACGCTGCGTTGTAACTCGGAATTGCGGCCGACCTACAAGGGCAAACTTTCGGCAACCCGATCGGCATCATGAAACCGATGCAGAGAGCACATGGCGGCCACCGCTTCGGAGAGGAGACGCAAGTCCTTCTGGATTTTGTTCATGAACGCTTCGGGGTTGTTCGTGGGGAGTCCCTGAGTCAGGCTGGCAGGGGGATCGTTCTGCCAGCAGATCCAGAGCACGCCATCGGGCGGCCCGTGCCGGTCCAGGGCGAAGGGCAGCAGTAAGCGGGTCTTGGAGTAGTCCGCCGAGGGCCCGGTGTCTCGGCCAGCGTGGTGCGATGGGTCCAGGAGCCGGGGAGCGTTCTTGCGGAACACCTCGTACGTCTCGTGCCCGTGCCTGGGTAGCAGGCGGCTGCTCATCGCGTGTTCGGCGAGGTGGTGAATGAAGCCCCTGGCCCCGCCGCTTTCCTGATAGTGCTTCACCGCCGCGCGCCGCTGCTCATCATCGTAGCGATCCAGTCCCAGGTACGTCCCGCCCTCGGCGTGCTCGAAGAATTGCTCCACGACACGATCCTTCAGGGTGATCCCCATGGGCCGGAAAAGGTCTCGGCGGGCGTCAAACAGGCACAGGTAAACGATGTCGGCGTCCAGTTTCTCGCGCACCCACTCGCAGTAACGCTTGCTCAAGCGCTGGAAGGTTGGCATGGCGTGGACCGTGGAGATCAAATCATCGAGCGCTGCGCGGTCCTGTTCGGTCAACGATTTCGCGTGCAGGGCACAGAAGAGTTTCTGAAACAGGTTCACGGCTAACTCGGCGCGGCGCAGATGTCCCTCGTTGAGGCGCGCCCGGGACTGGACGTTGACGACGCCTTCGACATGAACCGAGCCCTGGTCGCAGGACGAGATCATGGGGACGGCCAGTTCCGAGTCGTAACGCGGCCGCCGAAAATCCGCCGTTTTGAGGAGAATCTTCCGCCACCACGGCCCCGGCTGGGAAGGCTCCTGTTCGTGATTCAGGTCGGTAAGGAGCAAGCTCACATTCCAGGCGGCGGCCTGAGCGCACAAGGACCGTTCGACGAACCCATCGTTGTTCAACGCGAGCGGAAAGCGGGGCTGCTCGTCGGGGATGTCGAGGTACTTGCCTTTCTGCAAGACGAGCACTGGCTTGCGCGGGTCCGAGCGATCCACGTGATGGACGAGACAGCGCAGATCCTGGGCTTCGAGCGCCTGTTCGATGGCCTTGGCGAGGAGATTCTGCCGCGTGTCCTCCTGGTGCGCCCTGGCCGCACCGGCGAAAGAGCAGATGAGGCCGTGGAGATTGAAGTGCGTGTGGAAAGGCGTGTCTTGCTCGTGGCAAAGGTCGATGCCCGAGGCAGCCAACCAGCCCTGCACGTAGCGGGCTGCGAAGACCAGCGGCCGGACCACCTCACGCGCCGCCGGGCCGGCATCGACCGCTGCATAGCAGGTCCGCAACTGCTCCCGAATCGTCACGAGGTCATCTTGCAGCGCGAGGCGGAGCAGAGTCTGCCATTGATTCTCCACCCGCTCACTGTCACCCGCGCTCTCCGCGGCAAGCGGCCCGTCCGAGCCACCCGTTTCTTCAGGGTTCCCCGTCTGGTTGGCCGTCGGCGCCGGATCCTCACCGGTCGGGCCGCCGTCGCCACCCGATGCCTGTTTGGTCTCCCGCGTTTTCCAGTCTCGCCAGGCGCGTACCTCGCGGGCCTGGCGTTTGTGGTCCTCCTCGCGCCAGCAGAGAAAGATCGCGATGCGCGTCGATCCCCAGGAAAACCGGAAAGCCAACGTGTACTCCTGGAGGACTTGTTCCCGCTGCACGAAAGTGCCCGGCGAGGTAGGCTTGCCGCTGCCGGCCGGGAAAGGCGGGAACACCAGGAGTTCCTCTTCGGCGAGCAGAACGCGCGTTGGCAAATCTTCGAGACGGTTGAAACTCCGCATCGCCTCCGGGACACGAAGCCCGCCCGAGGCGAGCAGACAGGTACGGTTTTGACTCGCGTTGCGGAAGTAAGCGGTGTAGCAAGAAGGCCGGAAAACGCTACAAAAACGCTCGCAAAAACCTTGAAGCCATTGCTTCCGTTCCTTGAAGAAGTCGGCAGCGCCCGGATCGAGCCGGTGCGCTTCCGGCGCCGGGCCGAGCCCGCCCGCGAGGCTCACGAGAAAGCGGTACGCGGAGGCCGCGCTCTCCCGGCTCAGCAGCACCTGCGGGACGTAGTGAAGCCCCTTGAGGCGCTCGACGAACAGCGAGGGGTCAAATCGTTTTCCGGGCTTGCAGAAGAAGCGCCGCGCTTCCGCCTCCTTGGGACGAGTCACCCGTTCGTGGTCCTCGTACCAACTGCGCAATACCTCCTGACGATCCGCCGGGGGCAGGGATTCGAGGATGTGGACCCAGGCAATGTTGCCCAGTTCCCACTTGTCCAACTCACAGAGGGCAGGCTGGACGACTTTCGTCTGATCCTGGGGCAGTATGCCGGAGAGCGAGGGCTTCTCCAGGGGCTTGCTTCGTCGCGGCATTGGCTTCCTTTGCATGGCTGAACAAGGCGCCGGTAGGGGGAGAGTGAGGGTATTGGCCTTTCCGCCTGATGCGGTCCACGCACCTTTGGAGGGAATGCGGACGCTACTTTGGGGAGAGCCGAGCGTGTCGTGGTCAAGCGAGTGGTGCTGCAGATGGCTGTGCTCGGCGCGTGTTCCGTCCACCAAGTGTCTATTGTCGCCGGGGTTGGAGGCCCCGTCAAGCAACTTCGCGACAGTCGCGCGCATCGGCTCGGAACGCGCAGGTGGGGGGTTGGTGCGCGGAAGCGCCGTGAAAGGCGAAAACTGCGGGTGTCAGCACTCGGTCGCGAATCTTGCGGTGCCAGGAAGCGAAGGATCCGATGCACGATCGCGCTCCCACCGCGGCCCAGAGTGTCTTCGGTCCGAGAAGCGAACCTGTCAAGCCCTCCCGTAATTTTTTCCCTGCACCGCCTCGCGCATCCAGGGGATGGTCTGCCCACTGCCCGGTGCGCGCGGACGTCTCCAAACCCGCATTGGCTTGCTGCAACGGGGACCGCGGTGGCTCATGGTCGGGTCGCCGGGGCAATTCGGTGCGCGGTCGCACACCGAAGGAAGTTGCTTTCCCTGTTCCCTCCGAAGGAGCCACGTAGCGCCAGGAGCAACTCAGCCGAAGTTCCGGAGGGGGCCGAAGAATGGAAGTACCTTGAGCGGACCGCGGTCGTTCCGCTGGTCGCCGCAGACCTGCCCCATCCTCACCTTGGAGGCAAGCAACTCATGGCTGACAGCCCCCCCACTCACCCCGATAGCGCTCGTCAACGTCGCCGAGAAGCTCACACACAATCAGCATCAACGTTCCGCAAGTCGCCCCGTCCCGCCTCGATCCAGGTCTTCGAGGAGTGCGGCAGTGACGAGCAACTCATGCTGCGCATCCAGGCGGACGATCACCAGGCCTTCGAGGAGTTGCTCCCGCGCATTGTTCCGGCAGTGGACGCTCGCCTGCGACAGCTGCTGCCGCCCTGGGAAATGGAGGATGTCCGCGCCGAAGTAATGCTCCACCTGTGGGCGGCGCGGAAGCAGTACTGCCCCGACCGCGGTCGGAGCCTCCTGGCCTGGGTGCGGCGAATCGCTTCTAACGCGGCCCTCGACTGGCTCCGACAGCGCAAGAAGCACCGGACGCTCGTCCTCGACGAGGAGATGCCTGTTGTCGATGCCCACTCTGATCCCGCTGCCGCAGTCGAGCGGGCTGACTGGATCGCTTCGTTGCAAGCCGTCTGTGCCAAGGTGCTCCAGGAGTTCCCGGAGTATGTCAACGTGAGCTGGTATCTCCGCCTGGAGGGCTGCAGTTTCCGTGACATCAGCGGCATTGTCGGCCGGCCCATCGGCTCGATCGCCGGCGCCCTGTTCCGTGTCCGAGCCAGGATCGTCGCCTGGATCCACGACCGGGATAATCCAGACCCTCTCACCGGAGGCCAACTCATGTCCGCCGATCCCATCCTGGGCAACATGTCGAAGACCCTCACCGAGATCAAGGAGGCGGTGGCCCATTTGGAGCAGCAAATGAAACTGCTGGCCGATATGGCCCGGGCCCAGCAGTTGCTCGACCGCGTCCGGAAACTCATCCAGGACGGCGAGACGAACGCCGACAGCTATCGGAGCGACACCAACTGGGCCGAGGTGTTCGACTTGTTGGAGGAGTTGCGCCTGTTGAAACGCGACCTTCCCGGACTCTATCGCAAGACCTCCGTGCGCCTGAAGTACGCCCGGGAGCGGCTCCAGGCGGATCCTCAGGACTGCTCGGGCCTCTTCGAGTTGAAGCGCGTCGAGCAACAACTTGAGGAGGCGATCCGCTGAGAAAAGCTGCAATTCCCAGAAAGACGCACACAACCGCCGAACAACGCACAGGCCCGTTTTCCCCTCTTCCAGAGGGGAAAACGGGCCTGTGCGTTGTTCCGGTCGCCCTCCTTGGTCCTGGGAGCAGGTTCCTCACCGCCGATCACTTGCCGGGCCGGACGGTCGGCAGTTTCTCGGTCAGGGCTGGCGAATCGATGGTGAGATCGCCCAGTTCGGCCAGCCGTCCCGCCTCCACCCGGAAGTCGCGCGCCTTGCCCGGTCCCAGGAACACCCGATAGGTCGCCCCAGGAATCAGGGCCGGGAGCGTGACGCGGCCTTCCGCATCGCTGCGCGGACCGTCCCCGTGGCGCGCCGGATCCAGATACGCCGCCCAGACGACGTTGTGGGTGCGCAGGTCATGCGGCAGCAACGTGGTCAGGTCGGCGGGGACAGCGTGCGGACCGGGCGGCAGCAGCAGCCACACGAGGGGCCGATGACCCGCCAGCGGCTTGCGTTGGCCGTCCACGAGCCGCGCCGTCGCCTGCCCGCACGGTTGCAGCCGCACCGTCACCGGTTCGCCCCCCGCCTGTTTGCCCGACAGTTCCACGACCGCCCCCACTTGACCGGATGGCGCCAGCAAGTGCAATCGATAGGTCGCCTCGGGATCCAGCACGGCGATGCTGAACGTGCCGTCGCGCAACTCGACTGGCCGCACTTCCTCGCGAGGCCATTGCCGTTCGAGCAACAAGTCCACGTACAGGGATATCACTTTCCCCTCGGGTGTCACTTTCCCCTTGGGCCGGTCGATGGCGTAGCTGGCGAACCGGCCACTGTTCTCCGGGTAGACAATCCGTTCCGACGGCACGACTGGCCGGCGGACCAGGTAGACGCCGCTCACCGGCTTGCCGTCCGGGCCGACGACGAGGCCGCGCAGCAACGGTGCGCGGCGCAGGCTCACCGTCACCTCGCGCTCGGTGCCCGGCTTCAAATCCACGGCGACCCAGGCGTCCGGGGAGAACTGCGGCTCTGCGGTGATCTGCTCACCCGTTAATTCTCCAATAGCGATCTTTTGAATTCGATAAAGCGGCTCGGGGCCATTGACCAGCAGGCGCCAGGGACCAGGCGGGAGCAGCGCCTGGAAGGTGCCATCCTTGCCTGTCGTCAAGTGCTCCTGAGCGCGAGTCCCTTCGGGCCACTTCAGACCCTTGCACCAGAAGTCCACCCGCGCTTTCGCGACCGGTTCGCCGCCTGCCTCGGTCACCCGGCCGCGGAGGATCGCCCCACGCTGCAACGTCAGGTCGAGGCGCTTGCGGACGATTGCCTCGCCGGGCCAACTCACCCCCGCCGTGCGCGGTAGGTAATGCTTGCCGTCCGGCCCGATCACCTTCAGGCCGTAGGAGTTGGCCGGGAACAGGTGGAAGCGGTAACGCCCCTGGGCGTCGGTCCGGGCTTCCAGCGGCGGCAACTCCTCTTGAGTGTCCAGGTACCTGTAGAAAGTGACGAACTCCATACGGAGGCGATTGACCAGCATGCCTCGGCGCCCCCTGGCATCGGTGCCGCCCAGGCCCTCCGCGAACTCCGCGCTCACCGTGCGGGAAGAACGCGGCGAGACTACCCGAAGCCTGGCGCCGGCCACGGGTTGGCCGCTGTCCGCGTCGGTGACGGTGCCCTCCAGCACCCGCGCCGGGGCCAGCACCTGCGTGACCTCGTCGTCGCGCTCGCGCGCCGGGAAGTCCAGCACTTGCAGGCCGAAGCGCTCGTCAGCGACCAGCAGCCCGAGCCCCTGCCCCTTGCCGACGCCGCGCAATACAAAGCGTCCCTGCGCGTCCGTCGTCACCGTTGCGGGCCAGCCGGGCAGCTGCGCCGGAGGATCCTGAATCACAACGGTCGGAATGGGCGGTGGAGGCGGCTCCTTCGGCGGCGGTTGCTTGGCCCCGTCGGACAGGCTGGATGCCATGTACCGCAGCGCCCTCCGCGAGTGCCACACCGCCCAGGCCATCTCGTTCTCATCGGAGTCGGTCGCTCTCCGATAGACGACGTGGCCATCCGGCGCACCACGCGGCCCCAGGCGGATGACCTGGAGCTTGACGCGAGCGGCGGGCTGGCCTTGCAGTTCGATCAGGCGGCCGCGCAGGACCAACTCGGCCGGTAACTTCAGTTCGAGTGGCTTGCCATCTTTCGGCAGCGGATACTGCCAGGCGGGACCGTGGCCGGGCGCCGAGGCCAGCACCAACTCATGCCCCCCTTCCGCTTGCCGACGCACCACCAGCGAAAACTTGCCCTCGCGGTCGGTGCGCGTTTCGCCAAGCACCTGCGGCACCGGACCAGGACGCGCGGGCTTGCCCAGCACCGCCACACGCGCACCAGGCAGCGGCATGCCATTGCCACCGAGGACTCTGCCCGCAAGCGTCACTGTCTCTTTCGGTGCCGCCTTGTCAGGCGCGGCCGGAGTCTTCGCTTCGGGCTGAGCAAGGGCGGGCGGCTCGCCCGTGAAGGGAGCGGTGTGCCGCTGGGCCTCCGCCTGCCCGGCAAATGCGCTCACTCCCAGCGCCGTCAGGCTGGCCAGCAACAGGAACGCGGCGACCATCTTATGTTTGACGAGAGACATGGTGCTCAGTGCTCCTTCAGCGAGGGCGATGGCGGTGTGGGATGCAGAGCCGGCCGTTGCCGTCCGCAAGGCGGCCTGAACGGTGTGGTGGGTCAGCGCCGCGGGCAGGGCGGCGATAGCCGGCGTGAGGGTGCCGCTGAACAAGCCAGCCGACAGGGTGACGCCGCGGCGCGTCAAGCGCGTGCGCAGCAGGTCGCGAGCACGGGACAGGCGACTCTTGACCGTTCCGACGGGCCAGCCCAGCAGCCGCCCCGCCTCCTCATTGGTGTGCCCTTCCAGGTAGCACAGCACCACCGGCGCACGCCAGTGCTCCGGCAACCGATCGAGTTCCTCGTCCAAAACCGGTTGCAATTCGCGCCAGGCGAGATCGGGCTGCGGTTCCGTGGGGATGGGCGGAAGCACCGCGGCTTCTTTGCGACGACGGCGCGCGGCGTCGGCCCGCGCTCGCAGAGCGACGTGATAGGCGACGGTGTACAGCCAGCCAGCGAGGGAGCAGCGCCGGTCCAGGCCGCCGGCGCGGCGGAGCAGCACCAGGAAGGTCGCCTGAAAGGCGTCCTCGGTGGCGTGTCCGTCGCGCAGGACGCGCCGGCAGACGCCGAGCACCATCGGCCCGTGACGCCGCACCAGCGCCTCGAACGCCGCCTCCTCGCCGCTACTGCTGAAGTGCTCCAGCAGCTGACCGTCGCTGACCTCTGGCGTCGGCGCGCCGGCCAGGCGATGGAGTTGGCGGACGACAGCGCCCAGCTGCACGCTGCTCATTGTTCACTCCCTCCGCAGATCGGCTCTTATGAAGGTATAGCCGCGAGACAGGAAGGCGGTTCTTGGTTTTCCTGGGGACAGGCGCCACCAGGCACTCACAACAAGGCGAGCGGCGCGGCGTGAGCCCGCCGGTGAGGGCTTCACCGGCGGGCTCACGCCGCGCCGCTCGCCCACCAGGTTCCAGCCGGCTTCAGGCGGAAGAGCATGTTCCGCCTGAAGGCGGGACTACGAACAGGACGTCCCTTGTGCCGGCACTAGGTTTGCTCCACGTCGTCGTAGTCCAGTTCTACCGGCACCTGTCGGCCGAAGATGGTCAGTTCCAGGCGAACCGTACCGGTGGCTTCGAGAACTTCCGTGACCTCTCCCTCCAGGCCCGCAAACGTTCCGAAAGTGACTCGTGCCCGGCTGCCGACTTCCAGACCTGGCGGCCTGGTACCAGGTTTCACAGGGAACTCGAACCCTGCCGGGAACAGCGTCGTCGCATCATGCTTCGTTTGCTCGAACCTTGCGCCCTCAAGGTTGGCCGACGACAGGTCGGCCCCGCGCAGGTCGGCGTAACCGAAGTCGGCCTTGCGC